>NZ_JALHPM010000013.1:0-22273 GCF_022842525.1 Luteitalea sp. | reverse complement strand
GTCGACCTGCTGCGAGCCCTGCGGACGCCGCCGGAGACCGCCGAGGTCATCGTGTTGGCGGCCACCGACCCGGCCAACCCGTACGGCGCGCTGGTGAAGTGGCCCGAGGCGCCGGATCAGGCGGCGGGTCGCGGCCCCACACGCAGCGTCGGCGCACGCGTCGTGCTGGTGGACGGACACCTCACCGCGTGGATCGCCCGCGGACTTCGCTCGCTGCTGGTCTGGCTGCCGGAGCACGATCCCGACCGCAGCCGTCACGCCGATGCCCTCGCCCGCGTGCTGCCGATGACCGGGACCGACCGCGACCATCGGTCGGCATCGATCACGATCGCCGAGGTCAACGGCGGCCCGGCGCTGGACGCGCCGATTCGCCCGTTCCTCGAAGCGGCGGGGTTCGTCGCGACGTCGCAGGGCCTGCAACTGCGCGATACGGCCACGGCCGCACCGGCCATGCCACGCCAGCGACGCCCGGGTCGGTGGGACAGCACCGCGCCGGTCGAGACGCTGCCCGACGTCGCCGACGAGGATCTGGCGCCCATCCGCTGGCCCCGGCGGAGTTGACGAGCGCCCTTGATGCCTGAAGGCGACACGATATTCCGCGCCGCGCGCACGCTGCACCGCGGGCTGGCCGGCAAGGTGGTGACCCGCTTCGAAACCCAGTACGCCCAGATCGCCCGCGTCCATGACGATGCGCCGATCACCGGACGACGGGTCGAGAAGGTCGAGGCGAGGGGCAAGCACCTGCTCATGTACTTCTCGGCAACCGCCAACCGGGAGCCGGGAACCGCCAGCCTGCCCTGGCCTGCCGGAAGCGCACCCGAGCGGGAATCGGCACGCGGTCGCGCCGGTGCTGCGGTGGTGCTGCGCACGCACATGCTGATGTCGGGCTCGTGGCACATCTACCGGACCGGCGAGCGCTGGCAGCGCTCCCCTGTCTCGGCGCGCCTCGTCGTCGGCACTGCGGACTACGTCGCCGTCGGCTTCTCGGTGCCGATCGCCGAGTTCGTCCAGGCCGACGACCTCGACACCGACGAGGCGCTGTCACGGCTCGGTCCCGACGTCCTGGCCACGGACTTCGACGGCGACGTCGCCCACGTCCGCCTGGCCACCAGCACACGCCCGACCGTGGCCGAGGCCCTGCTGCAGCAGCAGGCGGTGGCTGGCATCGGCAACGTCTTCAAGAGCGAACTGCTCTTCCTCGCCAGCGTCTGGCCCTTCCTGCCGCCAGCCAGCGTCACCGATGCGCAATGGGCCCGCATGCTGCGTGATGCCCGCGCGCTGCTGAAGGCCAACGTCCTCGACCCGGCCGACACCGGCGTCCTCACCTGGCGTGGCATGCGCCGCACGACCGGGCGAATGCATCCGGGGCAACGGCTGTACGTCTATGGCCGCCACGGCAAGCCGTGCCGCCGCTGCGGCACCACGATCGAGATGCGTCATCACGGCGAGCACAACCGCTCGACGTACTGGTGCCCCGCCTGCCAGCCTGCGCCCGCCACGCCGCCACGCTGACCGCTCCGGTTCCGTTGCGCCACTGTGCTACTTGTGACACATTGGAGCGATGCGCATGGCTGGCGTCAGGGAAGCACGACAGGAACTGACAGGTCTGCTGGAGGAAGTGCGGAGGGGCCGCGAAGTGACGATCACCGATCGCGGCCGGCCCGTGGCGCGGTTGGTCCCCGTCTCGGAGCGGCAGCCGTTCCCGGACCTGGCTCGGGTGCGTGCGTCCAGCCACGGCAAGCAGGTGCGTCTGTCGGAGGCCGTGCTCGCGGATCGCGAGGACCGGCAGTGAGTCGCCCCATCCCGGTGGACTCCTGGGCGTGGCCCGTGTACCTCGACACCAGCGCGCTCGTGAAGCTGTTCGTCGACGAGCCGGAGAGCGATGCCCTGAACGCCGAGCTCTCGGCCGTGGGCGAGGTCGTGCTCTCGGACCTGGCGATGACAGAACTGGCATCGGCGCTGGCCCGACATGTGCGCGAGAAGGTGTTCACCGTCGCCCAGGCCAGGCGCCTCTACGGCCACGCCGAACGCCTCGTCGCCTCGTGCCGTTTCGTCGAGTCGACGCCGCCCGTGCACCGACGCGCCGCGCGCCTGCTGCTCACCTCGACGCAGGTACCGCTGCGGACACTGGACGCCATCCACATCGCGCTCGCCATCGAGGCGGATGTCGCCACGCTGGTGACCTTCGACCCTCGTCTCCGTGAGGCCGCCGCGAGCCAGGGTCTGTACACCGCCCCGTCGTGACGAGGAAGAGGTGTGTCGGATAGGCTAGCGCTCGCATGCGCCACGCCCGTCTCCGCCTTGACCACCGCCTTGTGTTCGGCCTCATGGCGCTCGCCCTCGTGGCGGCGGTCCCGGCCGCCGTGGCCCAGGACCGCCGCGCCACGCTCGCAGATTTCCGGTACGACAGCACCATTCCCACGCTGAAGCAGGTCGTCGGTCACGACCATGGCGAGGAAGTCACGTCGCCCGAGGAGATTGCGGTGTATCTGCGGGCACTCGCCGCGGCCGCGCCGTCCCGCACACGTCTGGTCGAGTACGGCCGGACGTACGAGGGGCGTCCGCTGCTCCTGCTCGCCATCGCCACGCCCGCTCGCATCGCCGCGCTCGACACCATCAAGCAGGACCTGCGGCGCCTGGCCGATCCGCGCCTCCCCGGTATCGACACCGAGGCCCTCATCGCCCGCACACCGGTCGTGGTGGCGCTGCTGCACAGCGTGCACGGCAACGAGATCTCGCCGGCCGGTGCCGCCCTGCTCGAGGCCTGGCACCTGCTCGCCGCGGAGAACGACCCGCGGACGACCGCGATCCTGAAGGACGCCATCGTCCTCATCGATCCGTTGCAGAACCCCGACGGGCGTGGACGCTTCGTGCAGTCCACACGCACCGGACGGGCGTCACGGCCCGATGCCTTCGCCCTGTCGGCCGAGCACGACGAACCGTGGCCCGGCGGTCGTGCCAACCACTACCTGTTCGATCTGAATCGCGACTGGTTCGCGCAGACGCAGCCCGAGAGCCGCGGACGCGTCGCCGCGATGCTCGAGTGGATGCCGCACGTGGTGGTGGACCTGCACGAGATGGGCGGCGAGAGCACGTTCTACTTCCCGCCGTCGGCCGAGCCCGGCAACCGGCACACGACGCCCTCGCAGTACGCCGCGCTCGAGATGTTCGGTCGGTCTCTCGCCAACGCGTTCGACACGCGCGGCTTCCCGTATTTCACGCGCGAGGTCTTCGACGCCTTCTACCCGGGCTACGGCGTCTCGTGGCCGATCGCGCAGGGCGCCATCGGCATGACGTTCGAGAAGTCGTCGGCCCGCGGACTCGCCTACCGGCGCGACGATGGCACCCTGCTCACCTACATGGACGGCATCGTCGAGCACTTCACGGCGGCGATGACCACCGCACACACGGCCGCGACACACCGCGAGCGACTGCTGCGCGAGTTCGTCGCCTTCCGACGCAGCGCCATCGACGAAGGCCAGCGCAGCACCGTCCGCCAGTACGTGCTGCTCGCGAACGGCGATCCCGGCCGGGCACGGCACCTGGCCACCCTGCTCCACCGCAACGGCATCGAAGTTCAGCAGACGACGGCCGCGGCGACGCTGCAGGGCCGGACCATTCCCGCGGGCACGCTGGTGGTGCCGCACGCGCAGCCGTCCGGACGCCTGGTGCGCAATCTGCTCGACGAGCGAACGGAGATGCCGGAGGACTTCGTCAAGGCACAGGCGGCGCGCCGCCTGCGTCGCCTGCCGGATCAGATCTACGACGTCACCGCCTGGAGCCTGCCGCTGCTGTACGACATCGAGACGTTGCGCCTCGCGCAGCCGATCGACGTCGGCACCACGCCGTGGACGCCGGCGGCTCTCACGCCCGCACCCGTGCCGTCCGCCCGTGTCGCCTGGCTGCTGCCATGGAGCGCCTCGACGGCGTCCACCGTCGCCGCGGCGCTCGACCAGGGCGTCAAGGTGAGCGTCGCCGGGCAGCCCTTGACGATCGGCGGACGCACGTGGCCCCTCGGCACCGCCGTGGTGCGCGTCGCCGGCAACTCGGCCGACACGGCGACCAGACTCGCCACGATCGTCGCCACCACCGGCGCCGAGATCGTCGGTCTGGACAGCGGCTTCACCGAGACCGGCATCTCGCTCGGGAGTGGTCAGGTGCGCGCCCTGAAGGCGCCGCGTGTGCTGCTGGCGTGGGACGCGCCGACGCAGAGTCTGTCGGCCGGGTGGGCCCGCTACGTCCTCGAACGCCGCTTCGGCATCGTCCCGAGTGCGGTGCGCGTCGGCACGCTGCCACGCGTCGACCTCACCGACGTCGACGTCGTCGTCCTGCCGTCCGGCGCGTACGCGGGTGCCATCGGCGGCGACACGCTCCGCAAGCTGAAGGACTGGATCAGCGCGGGCGGCACGCTCGTGGTGATCGGTGAGGCGACACGCTGGGCGCTTGGTGACGCCGTCGGACTGCTCGGGACGTCAGCCGAGTGGAAGGACGGCACGCCGATCAAGGACGGCCCGCCGCCTGCCCCGGCGCGACCGGCCGCGACCAGCCAGCCCCTCGATCTGGCCAGGGCCATCGAACCGGCGCGAGAACTGCCGACGCTGGTGCCAGGCGCCATCGCCAACACGGTGGTCGACACCGAGCACTGGCTGGCGAGCGGACTCGACGACTCCGTGGCCGTCAGCGTGCAGGGCCAGCGCGTCTTCTCGCCGATCACGCTGGACAAGGGTCGCAACGTCCTGGTGTTCGCGCCGAAGGATCGCCTCGTCGCCAGCGGCATCTTCTGGGAGGAGTCGCAGCGCCAGTTGCCGGGCAAGCCGTACCTGATGCATCAGCCGACGGGACGGGGGCATGTGATCGCCTTTGCCGACGACCCGAACAACCGCGCCTTCGCGGAGGCCACGCAGCTGCTCTTCCTCAACGCGGTGCTGCTGGGGCCGGCCATGTAGCGCCGCCCCGGTTCACGCCGGCTCTGCGGCGACGGGCGCGCCCCCGACGATGGTGCGAGCGGCGAGGTAGATCAGGAGCCCGACGGGTCCCACGAGCAGCGTCAGCACGAGCACGGGCGACACCCACCACGCGGAGTAGCCGCGCGCTCGGGCATCGAGGTAGATCCATCGACCGACGAACAGGTCGAACGCCACGAAGTGGGCCCAGGCCAGTGTCGTCCCCGTCGGCGTGCCGAGCAGGCCCATGATGCGAGCCTGCACGGGGTTGACCACCTCCGGCAGGATCATGGTGGCCACCGGCAACAGCGTGATGAGGTACAGCACGGCCGGCGGCGCGACGATCCACGGCGAGGCGATGAGGCGACGCGTGACGGTCCACGCGGGCAACAGCACCATCAACAGCCAGAACGGCAGGACAACGAGATTGCAGAGTTCGAACACGGTCATGCGGCCGCCTTGCGAAACCGGATAGTGAGCCGGGAAACCGGCCTAGTATGCTCCCGTTCATGGCCACCACGGCTCATGCCCCCGTCACGCTCGATGGCGCGCAGTTGCGCGCGCTGGTCACCCACATCGACACGTCGCTCGGCGACAGCGGCCGCCCCAGCGTGGCCTCGATGGCCGCCGCCCTCGGCCTGGCGCCCGTCGTCCTGCGGCAACGCCTCGAGGCCACGCTGGGCATCGGCCCGCGCGCCCTGCTGACCGGCCGGCAGCTCACCCGGTTGCGCGAGCGCCTGCTCGAGGGCGCCGAAGTCACCGACGCGATGTACGACGCCGGCTACGGCTCGTCCTCTCGCCTCTACGAACAGGCGCAGGCCGCGCTCGGGATGACGCCAGGCGCGTACCGGCGCGGCGGCGCCGGCATCCACATCGGCTGGACGACGGCGGAGACGCCGCTCGGGCTCGTGCTGGTCGCGGCGACGACGCATGGGGTGTGCGCCGTGTACCTGGGCGACACCGAAGAGGCCCTGCTGGCGGCCCTCGAGGCCGAGTTCCCCCGGGCGACCCTCTCCCCCGGGGTCGATCGCGGCGAATGGGTGGCAGCCGCGGTGGCCGTGGCCAGCGGCCAGCCTGGCCACGACGTGCCGCTCGATCTGCAGGGCACGGCGTTCCAGCAGCGGGTGTGGCAGGCGCTGCGCCGCATCCCGCGAGGCGAGACGCGCACCTATGCGCAGCTGGCAACGATGATCGGCGCCCCGACGGCCGTGCGCGCCGCCGCACGCGCCTGCGCCACCAACAAGGTCTCCCTCCTCGTCCCCTGCCACCGCGTCGTCGGCAGCAATGCGTCATTGACGGGTTACCGGTGGGGCGTGGAACGGAAGCGGCGGCTGATCGAGCTGGAGCGCGCGGCGCGGACTACCTGACGAGTGCGATCGCGTCGGGGTCGGCACCGGCCCAGAGCGCACGGGCCTGGGCCAGCGTCTCGTCGGCCTCGCGGACGAACCCCTGGCGGCGATAGGCGGCGGCAAGTCCGATGCGACTCTGGACGCGCCGGGGCCACTCGACGAGCAGGTCCCGGTACCGCTCGCTCGCGGCGGCCGGACGGTCCGTCGTCAACAGCAGGTCCCCTTCCAGTTCCCGGGCCAGGATCACGGGCCAGCGGAACTCGTCGTCGGCCATCAGGCGGCGTTCGAGGTCGTGCGCCGCGTCGAGCAGCAACTGCATCTCGTCGCGCTCGTACTGCGCCCCGGCCATGGCCGCCTGGACCAACAGGCGCGCGTGCTCTTCAGCGCTGAGGGGCCCGGCCTGACGCGCCAGGGCATCCAGACGGACGAGTTCGGCACGAGCCCGCGCCTGCAGGTCGGCATCCTGCTGCGCCCAGGACGCCCGTGCCGTCGCCACCCCACGCAGCAGCGGGCCCACCCAGGGCAGCACCTCTTCGTCGGGCAGGACGACGGCGCCGAGGTCGGCCCACCGCCCGGCATCGGCGAGACGGGTGGCCTCGAGGCGGACGACGAGTGCGCGCCAGGCTTGCCGATGGGTCACCGGGACCAGCACGGCCGCGGCGCGTGCGGCGCCGAGGCGGCGGTCGGCATCGCGCCAGCGGCCCTCGTCCAGGTCCTGGCGCGCGCAGCGGGACAGGGTCAGGCGGGCCACGGCCATCACGGGGGCCGCGTCCACCCGCGGTGCGGCTGACGGCGCCGCGCAGACGGACGGCGACGCGGATGAGGTCGGGGGTGCGGGTTGTCTGCCCGAGACCACCCCGGCGGCCAGCGCCAGCAGAACCGTGGGCACCGCCACCGCGGCGCGGGGCGCCAGGCCAGCCATGCCGGGATTATGGCCCGTCGGGATGGTAAGGTGGGGCCATGACCTTACCAGCAGGGCTCTACGCCCACTTCACCACCAGCGAGGGCGCCTTCACCGCCAGACTGTTCGAAGAAGAGGCCCCCAAGACGGTGGCCAACTTCTCCGGCCTGGCCGACGGCAGCATCCAGTGGCAAGACCCGGTCACGCGCCAGCCCATCCGGCGGCCGTTCTACAACGGGCTGATCTTTCATCGCGTCATCGACGGCTTCGTGATCCAGGGCGGCTGCCCCATGGGCAACGGCATGGGCGGTCCGGGCTTCAAGTTCGAGGACGAGTTCCATCCGTCGCGGCGCCACAGCAAGGCCGGCATCCTGTCGATGGCCAACGCCGGTCCGGGCACCAACGGCAGCCAGTTCTTCGTCACGCTCGGACCGACCCCGCACCTCGACGACCGTCACTCGGTCTTCGGTGAGGTCATCTCGGGGATGGACGTCGTCTCGCGCATCGGCCACGTCCCGACGGGCCGCGGCGATCGCCCGGTCAAGGACGTCGTCATCGAGTCGCTCAAGATCGAACGCGTCCCGGCCACCACGTAGCGTTGTCGGGCCTTCGGCCCTCCTTCTCAATGCCGCGATGCTGAATGCTGAATGCCGTACCGCTCCATGAGCGCGTCGGCATTCCTGGCATTCGGCATTCCGGCATTCCGGCATTCCGTCTACCCCAGCACATCCTTCACCCTGCCCAGCAGCCGATCCGGCGCGAAGGGCTTCTGCAGGAACGGGCGTCCGGCGTCGATGATGTCGCGCTGCACCACGGCGTGGTCAGCGTATCCAGACATGAACAGGACCCGGATGTCCGCGCGCTCGGCCGACACGCGCTGGGCCAGTTCCAGGCCGTTCAGGCCGGGCATCACCACGTCGGTCAGCAGCAGGTCGATGACCCCGCCGTGTTGTGAGGTGAGCAGCAACGCCTCCTCGGCATCCTGCGCCGAGAGCACGATCATGGACTCGGCCTCCAGCACGCGTCGCACCAGCCGCAACACGGAGGCTTCGTCCTCCACCACGAGCACCACTGCAGGCCCGGTGCGCAGGCTGGCGGGACGCTCCGCGACGACCAGCGACGACGGCAGGTCCGCTGCCGAATCGGTGTAGCGCGGCAGGACGATCTCGACGCGCGTGCCCGACCCGGGCACGCTCTCCAGCGTCACGGCGCCGCCGGTCTGCCGGACGATGCCGTACACCGTCGGCAGACCGAGGCCCTGCGCCAGGGGCTTGGTCGTGAAGAACGGATCGAAGGCGGCGGCCTGCGTCGCCGCGTCCATGCCGGTGCCCGTGTCCCACACCGTCACGAACACCACCAGCCCGCTGCGCATGTCCAGCGCGCGCGCCCGCTCGTCGTCGAGCTGGCCGCGGCGGACGTCGACGCCGAGCGTGCCGCCATCGGGCATGGCATCGCGGGCGTTGGCCGCGAGGCCGAAGATGGCCTGCTCGATCTGGCCGGGATCGGCGAAGACCTCGGCCGGCTCCTCGGGGACGGTGATCGCGACCTTGACCTGCTCGCCCATCAGCCGCGACAGCATCTTGGGCATCTCGCCGAGCATCATGCTGACGTCGACCACCTCGGGCTGCATGATCTGCCGGCGGCTGAAGGCGAGGAGCTGACGGGTGAGCGACGATGCACGAATGGCGGCGTTGCGAATCTCGTGGAGGTCGAAACGGCGGACGTCGCCGTTGTCGAACTGCGTATCGAGCAGGTCGCAGTAGCCCACCACGGCCGTCAGCAGATTGTTGAAGTCGTGCGCGATGCCGCCGGCGAGCCGACCGACGGTATTGAGCCGCTGCGCCTGCCGGACCGACTCCTCGAGCTTGCGCTGGTGCGTGGCGTCCCGGAAGCGCCACAAGTGGGCGATGATCCGGCCTCCCACCTCGATCGGCGAGTGATCCCATTCGAGCGTGCGCCCGTCGGTCGTGGCGAGCGTCTCGTGCGAGCTGGCCACGAGGCTGGTCCGCCGGGCGGCGACGCGCGCCGAGAGTCCCACGGCGTCCTCGAAGGCCGCGAGCGCCGGCGACCACGCGCTGGCCCCCGGTCCTTCCTGCAGCGGCCGGAGCAGTCGGGTCGCATCGAACAGGGCCAGCCACGCGGCGTTGACCACTGCGACGCCGCCGTCGGCCGACTCGAGGCAGGCGGCTTCCTGCAGGTGCTCGATGACGGGGACGAACGGCGCGAGGGAGGAGGAGGGGGATCCGGTCCACATGATGGCGTTCAGCTCGTGCACGCCCACTGCCGCGACAGACGATCGACGCGCGTGAGCAGGGTTTCGTGCAGCAGGACGTTGATCACGACCAGGACGGCCACGCCCAGGAACGTGCGCCCGGTCGTCGCATAGAGGTACGGCCGCCAGAACGGAATGGTGGAGATGATCACCATCGTCGGCACCATCAGCAGCAGGAGCGCCATCGAGCGCGTGCCCTGGCGGGTCGGCTGCGAGAACGGCAGCGACGGGTTCACCAGCAGGTCGGCCGTCAGCAGCGCGTGCGAGATCAGGCCGATCACGAGGCCGTGCATGAGGAGTTCGAGCGGCGGACGCGGGTACATCCAGCCGAGCAGCAGCATGACGAGCACGAGATACGGCACGAGAAACCGCGACACGACCGTGTTCTTCAGGGCGACGACGATCTCGTCGAAGGGCATCGGCGCCGCGTGAAAGACCCAGGACGCTCGCCAGGCCTCGCTGTACACGAGGAACTGCCGCAGCATCACCGGGAAGAAGAGCACCGCGTAGTAGACCAGCAGCGGCTCACGCCTCAGGACCTCCGGGCCGTCGGCGTCGCTGAAGCCGGCCAGCAGGTAGATCACGGTCAGCGGCAGGATGCCGAGGACGCCGAGGCGGAACTTCTGGTCGGTGCGGAACTGGGCGCCCGCCAGCAGACCGACGGCGTGATGCGCCGGCCCGAAGATCAGATACGGCACGGGACGCTGGCTGGCGACACCGCCGGGCCGATCGACGAACATCGTGGACAGGCGCTCGGCATAGGCCAGCGACAGCCGGCTCCGCACCAGCAGGCCGGCGACCACCAGCAGCACGAGAGGCGCGGCAGCCGCGAGGCCGTCGGCGCCCGAGGCACGACCTTCCGCCAGTTCGATCCACGCCGCGAACCACGCCGCCGGGTTGACGTAGATGAGGGCCGTCTTCTCGAGACGCACCGCGTCCAGCGCCTGGGTGGTGCGCGACAGCAGGAAGAAGCCGCCGATGAAGACGAACGACAGCAGGAACTGGACGTAGCCGAGTGCGCGATGGAGCCGCGCCGCGGGAATGACCTGCACGAGGGCGAGGAAGAGCAGGATCACGAGCAGCGGCACGAGCACGGCACACATCGCGGCCGCGGCGATGCTGACGACCGCGCCGGCCACCGACCCGCCGCCATCCCTGAACAGGTAGGCCAGCGCCGGCAGGGCGGCAAAAGGCGCCGTCAACATCAGCGAGAACCCGATCACGGACGTCAGGCGGGCCACGAAGAAGGTCCGGCTGTCGATCGGCCGCGGGGCCAGTTGCACATGGTCGTCCGGCGACAGCACCACGCCGGTGAAGTCCACGAGCAGCGCCAGACCGAGCGTGGCCAGCAGCAGCGTGTAGTAGATCGTGCTGGTGGCGAAGACGTTGGGCAGCACCGTGATGAGGGCCGCGCAGAACGCGCCGTAGAGCAGTTGCGACACCAGCGCACCACCGAGGCTGCCCGCCGCGGCCCTGGCGAGGCCGATGCCCGTGCCCTTCATCTGTCGCACGTCGGTGATGAACGAGACCCACACGAGGGCTCGCCACTGCACCGGATCCACCCCGAGCAGCCGCGCCAGCACGGCCGTCACGCCCGCCACTCCAGCGACGACAACACCCCGGCCGTGGCGTCCTCGACGCTGCGGGCGCCGGTGAGCACGGCGAACGCCTGCTCCAGCGACGGCCTGCCGGTCTGGTGCGCGATGGCCTCGGGCGTGCCTTCGGCGATGGCGCGCCCCTTGTCGACGATGACGATGCGCGGGCAGAGCCGCTCGACGATGTCGAGCAGGTGCGAGCAGAAGAGGATGGTTCGCCCCTGCATCGCCAGACCGCGCAGCAGTTCCTTGAACACCAGCATGGCGTTGGCGTCGAGGCCGTTCAGGGGCTCGTCGAAGACGATGACGTCGGGCGCGTGCAGCAGGGCGGCGGCGATGAGCACCTTCTGCCGCATGCCCTTCGAAAACGTCACCATGCGCGCACCGCGCACGGGGTCGAGTTCGAACATCCGCAGCAGTTCCTCGATGCGCGGCTGGACGACCTCGGGCTCGAGCCGGTACAGCAGGGAGATGAAGCGGAAGTACTCGTCCGGCGTGAGCGCATCGTAGAGCGCCCCGGTTTCCGGTACGTAGCCGACGCGGCGCTTGACCTCGAGAGGGCTGGTCGCGATGTCGAACCCGGCCACCTCCACCTGCCCGCGTTGCAGCGGCAGGAGCCCGGTCAGGATCTTCACGGTCGTCGACTTGCCGGCTCCGTTGGGGCCCAGCAGCCCGAGCACCTCGCCCGCGCCCGCGACGAACGAGAGTCCCTGCACCGCCGGGGTCTCGCCGTAGGCGTGATGGAGGTCGGTGACGCGGATCACACTGCAGAGTGTATCGGGAACCGGGAACCGAGAACCGGGTAGGGCCCGTTCTCCGAACGGGCCGTCGTCGTCAGACCACCGTCCGCGCCCGGGAAGGATCGTGACGGCCGGCTCGGAGAGCCGGCCCTACCCACCTCGGGCAGTCCTACGGCCGTGGCGCCACCGGGGCGGACGGCGTGAGGAACTTCGTGTCCACGGCCATACGCTTGAGGAGGGCTTCGAAGCCCGCCTTGTCGACGGCCTTGACGTAGGCTTCCTCCGGCGCCACGAGCTTGTTCTTCACGAGGTCGGCCAGGGCGTCGTTGAGGGTCTGATTGCCCTGCGCCTTGCCGACCTGCATCATCGAGGGAATCTGGAACGTCTTGCCTTCCCGGATGAGGTTGCTGATGGCGGTGTTGACGATCAGCGTCTCGAGCGCGGCGATGCGGCCACCGCCGACCTTGCGACAGAGCGTCTGCGCGACGACCGCCTTCAGCGACTCACTCAGCATCACCCGGATCTGGCTCTGACGATCGGCCGGGAACTGGTCGATGATGCGGTCGACCGTCGAAGCCGCCGTGCTCGTGTGCAGCGTGCCGAACACCAGGTGCCCGGTCTCGGCCGTCTCGATGGCGATGGCCACCGTCTCGAGATCGCGCATCTCGCCGACCAGCACGATGTCCGGGTCTTCGCGCAGGGCCGCCCGCAGGGCGTCCTTGAACCCGTCGGTGTGCGTGTGCACCTCGCGCTGGTTGATCAGGCACTGCTTGTTGTCGTGGACGAACTCGATCGGGTCCTCGATCGTGATGACGTGGTCGTGACGGACGCGGTTGATGTAGTCCACCATCGCGCACAACGTCGTCGACTTGCCCGACCCCGTCGGACCGGTCACCAGCACGAGACCCTTGCTCAGGTGACAGAGCTGCAGCAGGTGCTGCGAGAGTCCGAGCTGCTCCGCGGTCAGAATCTGGCTCGGGATGACGCGGAACACGGCGCCCATCCCCTTGCGGTCCATGAAGATGTTGGCGCGGAACCGGGCCAGGCCCTGAATCTCGTAGGCGAAGTCGGTGTCGTGCCGGCGCTCGAACTCGGCGCGGTTCTTCTCGGGCGTGATCGGGGCGAGCAGGCGCCGGATGTCCTCGGCCGTGAGGTGCGGCGCCGTCTCCTCGATCGGCATCATCCGGCCGTCCTTGCGAATCATCGGCGGGACGCTGACGCTGAGATGCAGGTCGGACGCGCCCGTGTGCACCATCAGGTGGAACAGGCGGTTGACGGGCGGGTCCTGAACGACGAACGCGGGTGCCGGTGAAGCCATATCACCAACGCAATCGGCACGACCGCCGGAAAGCCGTAATCCGGCCTTCCGGCAATCGCGGCATCTACGGCATTCCCGGCATTCTCGGCATTCCCGGCATTCTCGGCATTCCTAGAACCCCACCCGCACCGCGAGCTGGACGATGCGGGGCAGCCCGGCGGAGGTGATCGACCCGAACTGCGCCGTGCCGAAGTTGGTGTTGGGATCGGCGTAGTTCGTGTGGTTGAACACGTTGAACGCCTCGGCCCGGATGTCGGTTGTGAAGCGCGGCAACGTGAACCGCTTGACCAGGCTCAGGTCCGTCGTCCAGTTGCCGGGGCCCCAGGCCGAGTTGCGCGGCGCGTTGCCCGCCGTGTTGAGCGCCGGCACCGCGTAGGCCCCGTTCGAGAGGTACGTCACCCGGTTGGTCGACGCGTCGCTCCCGGCGTTGGGGTCGCCGACGATGTCGGGCCGGAAGTAGCCGCCGTTGCGGTCGAGGAAGCTGTAGTTCTGACCCGTGTTGGGGTCGGTCCCGTTACGCGACATCGTCACGTTGACCGGCAAGCCGGTGCGAATCGACGTGATGCTGGAGATCTGCCAGCCGCCGACGACGGCGTCGAGCACCGGACTCATGTCGTTCCCCCACGCGCGGCCGCGGCCGACCGGGATCTGCCAGACCTGCGTGAAGGTGAAGCGGTGGCGGGCAATCTGGCCGTTGGGCCCGCGCTCGCCACGCATGACCTGATCGAGGTTGCTGTAGTCGGGCGCGAGGATCGTCTGCGCCCCCGAGCCGCCGGCGCCCCAGGCCCCGATCTCGTCCTCGGCGTTGGCGAACGTGTAGCTGCCCAGCAGGTACAGGCCGCCCGACATCCGCTTCTCGTACTTCAGCTGGAGGGAGTCGTAGACCGACTGTCCTTCGGTGATGTTGACGTCGATCTGGCGCCAGTTCGGGAACGGGCGGTTGGCGGCCACGGCGCCGTTGACCCCGAACGGCACGCCGTTGACCGGCACGTTGGCCAGCAGGTTGGCGCCGCGATTGCCGACGTAGGCCACCTCGAAGGTGGACTGCCAGGGCAACCGGAACTCCGTGGCGACGTTCCACTGCTGGATGGTCGCCGCCTGCTGGTCGATCTGCCGCGCCTTCACGCCGACGGTGCGCGAGTCGAAGTTGCTCGTCAGGCCGGCCGGAAACGGATCGGACAGACGGACCGGCGCCGGCGCCGTGTTGTTGACGCGCTGCAGCGTGGCGTCGACCAGCGTCGGCGGGTTGAGGGCGATGATCCCTTCGGAGCCGCGCATGTCCTCGATGGAGTAGAAGACCCCGTAGCCGCCCCGCACCACGACCCGCTCGGGCACCAGCTGCCACGCCACGCCGAGGCGCGGCGCGACGTTGTTGCGGTCGGTGTTCATCAGGTAGACGTCGTCGCCGGTCGGATAGACCAGCTGCCCGGACCGGAGGTCGAAGTTGATGTTCTGGTTCTCGCCGGCGCCGTAGTACGGCGTGCCGTACTCGTAGCGGAGTCCGGCGTTGATCGTCAGGTTCGGCGTGACCTTGATGTCGTCCTGGATGAAGCCCGAGAAGACCTCCTGGCGCCAGTCGATGACCGGCACGGTGGTGGCGTTGAGGCTGAACACCGAACCGAGCAGGAGGTCGGCGATGTCGTCGCCGGTGTACTCGCCGGTGAAGCGGTACGCCGGGCTGCGGCGGCTGACGTCGAGCAGTTCGTTGCGCTTGAGGCGCATCTCGAATCCGGCCCGCAGACTGTGGTTGCCGAGCTGCAGCGACAGCGTGTCGAGCACCTGCCACGTGACGGGATTCTGGAACTGCGGCCGGAAGTTGCGGATGCCGAGGTCCTGGTAGTTGTTGAAGTCCATCAGCGGGATCCCGCCGGTGGTCAGGTACTCGGCCGGCAGCCCGACGAAGCCGAACTGGTCGGCCGTGATGTCGTTGGCCGCCGCATGGGCGAAGCGCGAGTGGGTGCGGTTGTAGCCGAAGCGCGCTTCGTTGACCATCCGCGCCCCGAAGATCTTGGTCCACCCGAGCCCCAGGCTCTGGTTGCGGTTGTACTGCTCGCCCTGGTTGCTCGTGCCCTCGCCCAGCGTCGGGAACAGGGCCTCGCGGAAGATGTCCTGCTGCAGGAAGCTGTAGCGGACGAACAGTCGGTCATCGGCGCCCGGGACGAAGTCCGAGCGGAGATCGAACTTGTGCGTGTTCTCCTGGCCCGGCCGCTGCCAGGCGTAGTTGTCGGCGACGCGGCCGCCAGCGACCACACGACCATCGCGGTTGGGTTCCGGGTACAGCCCGAGCACCTTGGCGCCGAGCGGATCCCAGCGCGCCTGCGGGATCGTGCGATTGGCGAACAGCTGCCCCGTGGCCGGGTCACGCACGTCGCCATTGAACACGCCCTGCCGCTGCGCGAGCGTCGGTACGGTCAGGATGCCCGTCGTGGTGAAGTCCTGACGGAACCCCTCGTAGGACCCGAAGAAGAACAGTCGGTTGCGCGCGATCGGCCCGCCGAAGGTGGCACCGCCCTGATGCCAGGCGAGGTCGTCCTTGCGGAGCCCGAAGGTGTTGGCATTCCACGACTTGGCTGCCAGCGAGGCATCACGGTTGAAGTACCAGCCCGAGCCGCGGACCTGATTGGTGCCCGACTTGATGGAGACGTTGACCACCGCGCCCGCCGATCGACCGAACTCGGCCGAGTAGCTGTTGGTCTGCACCTTGAACTGGTCGATCGAATCCGGGTTGGGCTGCACCACCTGCGCCGAGAGCGACTGCGCGTTCTGCGTGCCCTGGTTGTTGTCGAACCCGTCGAGCATGAAGTTGTTCTGCGTGTGGTAGTTGCCGTTGGAGACGAACCACCCGGGGCCGCGGGTCTCGATCGTCATCGTGCTGGGGCTCGTGCCGGGCACGAGCAGCGCGAGCTCGCTGTAGCGGCGTGCCGCCAGCGGCAGCTGCACCGCGACGTCGCCGGTCACCACCTGCCCGATCGAGCCGTCTTCGGTCTGCAGACTCGCCCGCTGGGCGGTGACCTGCACCGTTTCGGCCGCCGTGGCCGCATCGAGCGCGATGCGGACGAACTCGCGCTCGTTGACGTCGATGTCGACGCCGCGCAGGTCCACCGTACGGAAGCCCGACAGGGCGACGCGCACGTCGTAGCGGCCGCGCGTCAGCGGCGTGAACGTCACGTAACCTTCGCCGTCGGAGACGGCGTCTCGGGGCGCCTCCGTGCCGACGTTGCGCAGGGTCACCGTGGCGCCCGGCACGACGGCGCCGGTCTGGTCGAGCACGAGCACGCGCAGCGAGCCCGAGTCGCTCTGGCCTCGGACCGGCGTGGCCGAGGCGAGGCCAGCCAGGACGCACAGGATGCCGATCCACCGCGAGGTCGTGGATCGGCCGATGCTGGGGAGGAAGGATGGATGAGTCACGCCACCAGCGTCGCTGCCGCCCATCACGTCGGCGTGGCGTTCGCGTGACGTCCACGTGACGCCTCGTCCCGTTCTACACTCTCGCCATGTCGTTGTCCGCCCGTGTCGGAGCCCGAGTGCTCGTCGTCGTCCTTGCCTGCCTGTGGGGGGGCGCGCCACGTGCCCAGTCGCCGACGGTCGCCCCGGGGGCGCGCGTGCTGCTCGATGCCCACAACGCCTATCCGTACGAAGGGCGCTTCGCCGATCGCATCCGGCGCGCGCTCGCCACCGGCGTGCCTGTGGCCATCGAACAAGATCTGATTTGGCGCGTCGGCCCTGATGGGAAGGGCGAGTCGGTCGTCGGCCACGACGAGGACAAGGTCGCGGACGCCCAGACCTTCGAGGCGTACTTCTTCGGGACGCTCCGTCCGGTGATGGAGCAGGCGCTGCGCGCGGGTCGTCGCGATCAGTGGCCCCTCGTCGTGCTGAATCTCGACTTCAAGACCAACGAACCGGCGCACCACGCCTCCGTGCGGCAGTTGCTGTCGCGCCATCGCACGTGGCTCACGAGTGCGCCACGGACCGCGACGCCGGACGTGCTGGCGCCGCTGACGCTGGGGCCGTTGCTCGTGTTGACCGGGAGCAACGACGTGCAGCAGGCGAGCTTCCACGACTCGCTCGGCGAGGGCGACCCCGTGTGGCTGTTCGGCGCCTACGAAGCACCGCCGCCCCCGGGCGACACGGCGAAGGAGCGGGCCCTGGCGCTCGCGGGGATGTCTCCTGAGACGCTGATGCCCGCGCGCGCTACGAACTACCGCCGGTGGGTGAACTTCCCCTGGCTGGTGGTGGAGGCCGGCGGGCAGACGGCGGCGGGCGACTGGACGCCGGCCGACCGCGCCAGACTCGATGCGCTGGTGGGCCGGGCCCATGCGCTGGGCCTGCTCATCCGCTTCTACACCTTGAACGGCCACGCCCCGGCCGCCGACCAGGGATGGTCGAAGGGGTACAACTTCGGCAGCCTCGAGAGGGCCGCCGTCCGCTGGCGCGCGGCCCGCGCCGCCGGCGTGGACTTCATCGCCACCGACCAGTACGAAGCGTTCCGCGCGTCCACGGGAGAGTCACGTCCATGAACCTGTTCGCTGCCGCCCCATTTTCTCGCGCCCTCGTCGTCGCCCTCGTGACCGCCGGCGCCCTGTGCCTCGCGTCGCCAGGCGCGCGGGCCGACACAGACTCGAAGAAGGTGCGCTTCGATGCCGGCGAGACCGTGCCGGTGAAGCTGACCGTGCAGGGCATCGAGGTCGGCACCCTCCGCTTCAGCCTCGAGGGTGGCCTCAAGCTCAACCCATTCAAGAGCGGCAAGGGGCCACAGGCCTTCCTGACGGTGAAGAACACCGGCGCCACTGCCTTCGACTTCGGCATCGCCGTGGTCCTGTACGACGAGAAGGGCGCGGTCATCGCCGCCTCGGAAAGCAATCACCTGGGGGATCTCGACCCGGGTGAAGAGGGCGAGATCGAGGTGATGTTCCGCTATGTCAAGCGCAAGGTCTACGCCGCGAAGACCGTCGAGGTCATCCTCGAAACCCTGCCCCCAAGCTGAGGAGCTGCCCCTTGGGCCTTGGGCCTTGGGCCTTGGGCCTTGGGCCTTGGGCCTTGAGGCTTGGGCCTCGAGCCTGATTTCTGAGCCCTGAGCCCTGAGCCTTGAGCCCCTTCCAGACGACAACAGGCGAGCCCGGCTTGCGCCGAACCCGCCTGCTGCACTCCGACGAACCGGGGAAGGGGAAGGGGCCCGTCGAGAGATCGAATCAGAAGCCGATGCGCATGCCCATCTCGAACCGCCGGGCCTGCGCGGCTGCCGTGGGCTGACCGAAGCGGGGCGAGGTTTCCACCGCGGCGATGTTCGTGTAGTTCACCTGGTCGAACACATTGAACGTCTGCAGGTAGAGCTCGAGGCGCACGGCGCGGTCACTGCCGCCCATCGGACCGCCGAAGCCGCCACCCCCACCGGGTCCACGGCCCCCGCCGCCACCGGGCCCGCCCATGACGATGGGGCCGCCGCCAGGTCCCGTCGGCTGACGGGACGGGCCGAAGCCCCGGCTCCAGCTCAGGCGAAGGTCGGTGTTGCTCTGCCACGGCAGGCGGGCGGCGTTGCGGCCGAGGTCGGCGGGCCGCTCGTTGATGACGCCATCCTGGTTGGTGTCGAAGCCGGTCGTGATGTTGTACGGCCGCCCCGACTGGGCGCGCAGGTTGACGCCGAGACGCAGGCCCCAGAACAGCTCCGTGTTGAAGAAGCTGAAGATGCGGTGCCGGATGTCGTCGGCCGCCGGACCGTACTCGGCCTCGAGGTTCGTGCTGTCCACCGGCAGCGTCAGGGCGCTGTCGCTGTAGTTCTTGCGCTCGCCGAGCGTGTAGCCGAAGACGCCGAAGAGGCGGCGCGGCTGGTAGTTGAAGTTGAAGTTGACGTCGAGCCCCTGGCTCTCGGCCGACGCCGTCGTCTCGAGCAGCGAGATGTTGCCCAGCGTCGGATCCGGACGCAGGCCGCCCACCGGCTCGTTGATGTTGCGGGCGCGGAACTGGTTCCAGCCGTACTGGTTGAAGTAGTTGGCGCGCAGCCGCAACCAGCTGAGGATCTGCTGCTCGACGCCGAGCGAATAGCGCCGCACCGTCGGCATGTTCAGGTCGTCACCGACGCGGACGATGCTCGGGTTGATCGGCACGATGACGACGCCGTCGCCGAGGAACGGGTTCGGGAAGCCCGGGTTGCGGACGATGGTGTCGAACTGTCGCGTGCCGTCCTGGCGCAGGACGTTCTCGTAGAGGCTCGTCTCGTACCAGTCGTAGAAGATGCCGGCGCCGGCGCGCACCGTCGTCTTGTTGCTCTTGAACGGCGACCAGGTCATGCCCGCCCGCGGCGCGACGTTCATCTTGTCGTCGATCAGCGTCTGCGCCTCGTAGCGGGCGCCGAACGACAGCAGCAGGTTCTTCTTGAAGCGGTAGTCGTCCTGGATGAACAGCCCGGCCTCGGTGTTGCGGTATTCGACGTACGGGTCGCCCGCGCGGACCGTGTAGTTGTTGGGGCGCCCGGCCTCGAACGCCGCCAGCGTCGGGAAGGTGAACGTGCCGGCGAAGTTGCGCAGCTCGTCGCCGATGTAGTTGCCGGTGTCGATCTCGAAACCGGTGCGGATGCTGTGCTTCTTGCCGAGCGGGATGTCGAGGTTGTCGGCGATCTCGAGCTCCCAGAAGCGACGACCGCCCCGCACCTGCGCACCGCCGTCGGTGAAGGCATCCTGCACGCGGATCGTGGTGGCGTCACTCACCGAGCTCGACTCGGTCTCCTGCCACGAGTACTGCAGGCGGATCTCGTTGAGGTACTTCTTGGCAAACGACCCCACGTCGGACACGCGGACGCGGTTGGTGAAGCCCTCGCGGCTGAAGCCGCGCGTCTGCAGGTCGAAGTTGCCGATGCCGAGGTTCTCCGCGCTGTTGGTGTCGCGGTCGAACTGGAAACGCATCGTGTGCGTCTTGGTGAGCACGTGCTCGATGTTGAAATCGACGTTGAGGCGGTCGGACGGCTGGTTGACGAGGCTGTTGAGGCTGCCCGTCGGCGTGCTCGCGACGATCGTCTGGACGTCGTACTCGTTGTTGCTGCGGACGTTCAGCGAGAAGCCGGTACGCCCCTTGACGATCGGGCCGTCGATCGACCAGCCGTAGCGGTAGGTCTGTCCCTCGCCACGGACCGGCGAGAACGCGTTCTTCGAGTCGAGCTGGTTGTCGCGAAACCCGAACGTCATGTTGTTGCGGATCGGGCCGTTGCCCGGACGCGTGATGATGTCGACGCGCGGGAAGCCGGCGTTGTGGTTCTCGGCCGCGAACGGGTCGAAGCGGAAGCGGATCTCGCGGATCTGCGACTTGGGTGGCAACTGGCCGCCCTCGAAGCCGTTGACGCGGATGCGGGCACCCGGGCCGGCCAGCTGTTCGAGCTGCTGCTGCATCTCGTCCGGGTCGTCGGCCAGCGCCTCGATCTGCGACGAGCTGAGCGCCGTCGAGAACGAGTCGGTCACGGCGCGGTCGGACGTGTCCTGCTCGACGTCCACCTGTTCGACGAAGCCGGCGATCTCGAGGGTGATGTCCTGTTTCGTGTTGCGCCCGGCCCGCACCTGGAGTTCAGCCGCGACATTGGGCTCGAAGCCCGGGAACTCCGCCACGACGGCGTACTTGCCCGGCACCAGGGCCTGGAACGTGACGGTGCCCTTCTCGTCGGCCAGTTGCTGCTGGATCGCGCCGTCGGGCGCGGTCAGGTTGACGTTGGCCGCGGCGATCGCGGCACCGGTGGTGTCGTAGACGCTGATCGTCAGCGTCCCCGGGCGTTCCTGTGCCGCCGTGGCCGTCGTGAGCCCGGCGGCCATGAGGCACGCCACCAGGGTGGTGCGGAGGGTCTTCATGATCAGTTACTGGCCTTCTTCTGGAACTGCTCCGCCTTGAGCGGGACGTTCAGCTTGTACTTCTCGATGGTCCACACCTCCTGCACCTTCCCCTCGACCTGACGGGTGATCGTGTGCGGCAGCGTGACGCCGTCGACCTTCTTGAAATCGGTGTAGAAGACGTTGGCCTCGACCAGCGGCGGGGGCGGCTCGGCCTCGATCTTCTTGCGCATCTCCTCGAAGTACGCCCGTCGCTCCTCGTCGTTCTTGAACTGGGGCGGCGGCGTCCGCTGCACCATGCGCGGCTGGCGCATCATGTAGCTGAGCATCAGCGGACGATGCTCGGCCTGATCCACGAAGAGGCGGGCGCGGAAGTTGTCGGGCCCCGTCACGTCGATGACGTCGGCCACACCGTTGGGCGCCTCGGCTTCGGCCACGTGCGCGAAGGTCAGCGTCGAGAGGAGCGGCGATCCGGGCAGGATGCCGAGCAGCGTGCGATACAGGTCGGCCTTGATGCCGATGGCCGGGTCCTGCCGATTCGCGCCACCAGGACCACCGGCGCCCGGCGCCCCTGGCGCGCCACCGGGGCCACCCGGCCCGCCGAAGCGCATCATGAAGCCGCCCCCGCCGCCCATGCCGGTCATGTCACGAAAGGCGTCGGCACCATTGAGGGTCTGGGCGATCCGCGGCCCGGCCATGCCGTCGGGGCGCATCATCACCTGCACGACCTGGAAGGCGTCGGGCAGCATCGCCGCCAACTCGATGCCTCCGGTCATCTCGCGCTCGCCGAAGACACGGCGGGCTTCCCCCTCGGCGGTGAGCGACTTGAGGGTGGTCAGCTTGTCGCCGCCCATCGCCTTGGTCATGGCGGCGAGCACGTCCTTCGCCTTGGCGGGATCGCCCTTGGCGGGCACGGCCTGGCTGGCCGCCTCGGCCGCCGGTGCCGGCGCCTGCGCCATCGCCACGCCCGTCGCCGCCACGCTCACCCACGCGGTCATCGCCGCGGTCCTCAAGATCTGCTGCTGCATATGGTTGCCCTGTCCCCTCATGGCCCTGTCGGCCCTTCCTGCCCGTGTCGCACTTCTCGCACTTTTCGTACTTTCGGCCAGGCCCCTTCCCTTGGGCTGCAAACCATTGGACGATCCCTGCAGGGCCGCAGTGGTTAAGTGGCCGTCAAAAGATTGTTAAGGATGAAAAAAGACGCGATCGCAGTGGTGGGCGCCGGCGCCGCCGGCCTGATGGCCGCCATCGCGGCCGCCCGCGCGACCCCGCACGTGCCGGTGGTCGCCTTCGACGGGGCCCCGCGGCTCGGCGCCAAGATCCTCATCGCCGGCGGCGGACGCTGCAACG
>NZ_JALHPM010000012.1:0-65927 GCF_022842525.1 Luteitalea sp. | reverse complement strand
GCCGGAGCGGCCGTGCTGTTGGCGCTGGTGGCCGGTGGCGTCGCCACCGCGTGGCAGGCGCGCGCGGCCGCCGCCGAACGCGACCGGGCGCAGAACCGGTTCCGCGAGGTACGGCAGTTCTCTCGGTCGCTGCTGTTCGAGGTGCACGAGTCGCTGCGGGGCCTGCCGGGCGCCACGGAGCCACGCCGGATGCTGCTCGACCGCGCGGTGAGCTTTCTCGACGGGCTTTCGGCAGATGCCGGCGCCGACGACGCCTTGTTGGTGGAGCTGGCCGAGGGGTACCGCCGGCTGGGCCAGGTGCAGGGAAGCGCCCTGAGCGAAAACGTCGGCGACCTCCCGGCCGCCACCGCAAGCTTCGAGAAGGCCGTCCGGCTCGCCACCACGGTGCTCGAGCGCCGCGGCGACGACGTCTACGCCATCGAGCTGGCCTCCAGTGCCCACGACGACCTCGCCGGCGTGCTGGCTGACCAGGGCGAGATGGCGCGCGCCTCGGAGGCCGACGCGCGCCACCGGGCCCTGGTCGAGCGCCTGATCGCGCGCCATCCTGCCGACCCGAGCTCGCGCGCCGGCATCGCGGCGAGCCTGCTCAACCTGGGTCGGTTTCGCAGCCGCGTCGGGAACCACGCGGCGGCGAGGTCCGACTACGAGCGCGCCCTGTCGCTCTTCGAAGCGCTCCCCCCAGATGTCCGCGCCCAGGACGACGTGCTGCGCGACCACGCGTTCGCCCTCAAGCGCCTCGGGGCGCTGGCGCTCGCCTCGGGCGACCTCGCGACCGGGGAGCGCCGCTACCGCGAAGCCCTGACGCTCGACGAGCGGCTGGTGGCCCGCCACCCGGCCAACGCCCGCTACCGCTACGACCTCACCTTCTCGCTGTCGGACCTCGCGTTTGCGGCCGGCAAGCGCGGCAACACCGGCGGGGCCGTGGCCCTGTGGCGCCGAGCCCTGGAGATCCGGCAGGCGGCGGTCGATGCCGACCCGAAGGACACGCGGGCCATGCACGGCGTGGCCAACCTGCACGCCTACCTGGCCAACGCCGCGCGCGACGAGCGGCGCTGGTCCGACGCGGTCGGCCATTGGCGACAGGCGGCAGCGCTTCGCGAGCGGCTGCTGGCAACACTGGGCCCCCTGCCCAGGGCCCTGCTCAATCGCGCGTCTGTCCAGGTGGGGCTCGCGTCCAGCCTGCTCGACCTCGCCGCGTCCGCGACGAACGAGGTGGCCAGGGCCCCCCTCCGCGCCGAGGCGCGTGGGCTGCTCACGACCGCCCGCGACACGGCCACACCCCTGGTGGCGCAGGCCCCCGCCGCTCGCGACGTGCTGACCGCGATCGCCTCGGAAGCACGCCGCGCCGACGGCCGCTGAGCCACTCCCCCTCCGTTTTCCGCTTACGGCAGTACCGCGGGCTTTCGGCCGGACGCGACGCGCTTCGACATCAGAAGACGCACGGCCGGCCTGCCGCGGCGGAACGGAGCAAGGCTCATGCGTGGCATGTCTGGTATTCGAGCGGCGGTGCTGATTCTGTGTGCGTGCTGGGCGCACGACGCGGCGGGGCAAGGAGCGGGGACCACCAGGTTCGACCCGCCGTCGGGCATCATCCAACTTCCGCCAACGGGCCAGGCCGCGCCGGCGATCACCGTCTACAACACCGACCCGGTGTCGCTCCTGTCGGTCGACCTCCCGATCCTCTCCTCGTTCCAGTGGTTCGACGTCTCCCTCGCGGCTGGCTCGTGTTCCGCCGACGTCACATTCCCCTCGTCCGGGCCGGCCACGCTCACCGTTGAACCGGACAGCACCTGCATCCTCTCGGTGGCGGTGCTCGCCCCGCCGGCGCCCGGCCAGTCGGTCGAGGAGACCGTCACGCTGACGTCGTACGGCGCGGCCGCGCTGTCGGGAAGCTACACCCTCCGCGCCACTGGCAGCGGTGGTGGTGGCGGGCCGGCTCCGGCGAACGACCACTTCGCCGCCGCCGAGGATCTCTCCGGGCTCGTCATCCCCCCCTTCGTCGCGCTTCCACACCCCGTGTTTGCAGGGGTGGTCGAGCCCAGGGACACCGTGTCTGTGGCCGGGACGACTGTCGGGGCGACGCGCGAACCATTCGAGTACGGCACGGTCGTGAACCCCGACGGGTCGGAGACCCCGCCGCCCAGCGGCACGGTGTGGTTCCGCTACACGTCGCCGCCGGCTGGCTTCGCCGGCCGGCTCGGCTATCGCGTGTCGCCTGGGTTCGTCGTCACCCCCCTGGTGCAACAACCCGGCGCCGCCGCGCCGATGCCCGACCTCCGCGGCACCGACCGCGCTCGCGGCAACAACTGGCCGCCGTCCAGCCTGTCGTTCGTGAGGATGGAGCCGGGCCACAGCGTCTGGTTCCAGGTGGTCGCGGATGTCGAGAACGGCAACGGGGCCCCTGTGTGGACCGACGGTCCGTTCACCCTCGAGCTCTTCCAGGTGCCGAACGAGCAGGACTCGATTCTCGACGCCTATAGCGTCACCGGGTCAGACCGCCCCGACGGCACGGGCAGGCCGTGGAGCGACCCGTTCAACTGGAGTGGCGACGGCGACACCTACCACCTGACCGCCGACCAGCCCGGTGGGCCGCCGACCATGTGGTTCACTGCCACGTTCGACCGGCCAGGCCTCTGGAGCTTCCGGGCGTGCTCCGAGGAGGCCACCGGGGCCGCCAGCACCCGTCCGCTCGGCGTGCGCCTGTATCAGGCGCCCTCGGGCCAGCGCGTCACCGACCCGAGCGTGCTCACCTTCGTCCAGGGGACGGACGGCAGCCTTCTCAGTGAGTACCCGAGCTACATATGGGACAACTCCCTTCGCTCCCCGGGACCGATCTGGTGCAGCGCCCTTGTCGACGTGCCGGTGGCGCCCGGTCGCTACTACTGGAGTGTGGACGAAGGCCCCGACGGTCCGACGTACTACACCCTGAACTCCATATACAGCGCGGTCGGCGCGCCGCCCCCGACGGTGGTCGCGTTCCAATCGGCCAACGCCGGCGCGATCGCGGAAGGCGGCCTGCACCAGATCCAGATCACGCGCACTGGTGACCTGTCGGCGGCCTCGACGGTCACCGTCGCGATCCGGGGCGGCACGGCCACGACCGACGACATCGGTCTCGTGCGCGGGACCGATCACGTCAATGGCGGCTTCGCGACGCTCGGCACGGGGTTCGGCACCTACAGCCTCACCTTCAACCCAGGCGCAAACTTCGTGGTGCTGGCAGTGGCGAGCGCCCAGGACAGCACCGTCGAGCCCGACGAGACCTTCATGCTCGAGTTGGTCTCGGCGACGGGCGCCACGCTCGGCGACGCGTCCCTGCGCGTGGCCACCGGCACGATCCTGAACGACGACGTGCTGCCGGTGGTGGCATTCCAGTCGACCAGCGCCGGTGCGATCGCGGAGGGCGGACTGCACCAGATCCAGATCACGCGCACCGGCAACCTCGCGGCGGCCTCGACGGTCACCGTCGCGATCCGGGGCGGCACGGCCACGACCGACGACATCGGCCTCGTGCGCGGGACCGATCACGTCAATGGCGGCTTCGCGACGCTCGGCACGGGGTTCGGCACCTACAGCCTCACGTTCAACCCAGGCGCAAGTTTCGTGGTGCTGGCAGTGGCGAGCGCCCAGGACAGCACCGTCGAGCCCGACGAGACCTTCGTGCTGGAGCTGCTCTCGGCGACGGGCGCCACGCTCGGCGACGCGTCCCTGCGCGTGGCCACCGGCACGATCCTGAACGACGACGTGCCGCCACCGCCCTCCTGCGCGGCCGATCTCAGCGGCATCCTCTCCGTGACGAAGGGCCCCATTCGCTACGTGTGGACGCGGCAGCGATTCGAGCAGTCGGTCTCGCTCACCAACACCACGAACACCGCGATCCCGGCGCCGGTGCACGTGGCGCTGGCCCTGGACGGACTGGGGGGCCACGTGACGATGGTGAACGCGAGCGGGGTCACCTCGTGCGCCACGCCGGCAGGGTCGCCGTACATCGTGTTCCCGGTCAGTAGCCACATCCCATGGGGCCCCGGTGTGAAGGTCACCATCGTCAACCTGGCGTTCACGACCACCCGGAACCTCCCCATCACCTACACCACGCGGGTGCTCGGGGGCACGTCGCGTTAGGAGTCCGAGACCATGCGAGCACCAGTCGTTCTGCTGATCACCCTCTGCGGCCTGCTGGCCGGCGGCGTCACGCCGGCGAGAGCCGCCTCCTTCACCGTGTCGCTCGACACGTCGGCGCTGGTGGGCCTGGGCACGTTCGAGCTCGACTTCCAACTGGTCGACGGCGACGGCGTGGCGGACACCACGGTGATCCTCCGCGGCTTCACGTTCGGCGGCGGAAGCTCGACGGGGTCGCCCACGCTGGTCGGTGGTGCCAGCGGCTCGCTCGCCACCGAGCTCACGTTGCAGGACACGGCGTTCTTCAACCGCGCCGCCCAGGCCTTCACCCCGGGAGCCACCTTGTCGTTCCTGCTCGAGGTGTCGGGCAGCAGCGACCCGTCGAGTCCCGACTTCTTCTCGGTGGCACTGCTGGACGCCAGCGGGTTCGAATTGCCGACGCTGGGCTTCGCGGAGGAGCTACTGTCGCTGGCGCTCGTCGCCGGTGCGGCGCCGGAATCGTTCGGGACCGATCCGGACCGCACCGACCTGAACGTGCCCGCGCCGACGGTGACGGCCGTCCCGGAACCGGCCACGGCGCTGCTGGTGCTGTCGGGCGCGCTGCTCGCCAGTGCCAGGTACCGCCACGGGCTGCGTCAGTGGCGACGCTCCGCATCCCGCGGCGTGTCCTTCGGGCCGAGCCCGCGACAGCCATGAAGGCCTGACGGGAACTATTCGACAGCGCCGACTGTTCTAGAGGGGTGACGCCGCCACCGCACCGGTGGCGCACGTCTCGTCTGTCACCCGCTGAGGAGTCTCACTGATGAACCCGCATATTCCCGTCGTCCGTTCGCTTGCCGTCGGCCTCCTCGCCCTGGGGCTCACCTCGGCCGCCGAGGCCGCCCCGCTGCTGGTCCGCGTCACCATCGAGAACCTGGCGCCGGCCAACAGCGTGTCGTTCGCGCCGCTTCGCGTGGGCTTCAACAACGGCACCTTCGACGCGTTCGACATCAATACGCCCGCCGGCGCGGCCATCATCTCCGTTGCCGAGGGCGGCAGCGGAGCCGACTGGTTTCCCGCGTTCGCCGCCGCCGATCCCACCGCGGTGCTGGGGACCGTCGGCGGAGCCCTGTTGCCCGGGGCAACGGCGTCGGCCGACTTCGTGGTCGATCCGTCGATCAATCAGTACTTCACGTTCGCGTCCATGGTGATTCCGAGCAACGACTTCTTCATCGGCAACGACTCCCCGACGGCGTTTCGCGTGTTCGACAACAGCGGCAACGTGCTGATCCACACCATCAACCAGAGCGGCGCCGATATCTGGGACGCCGGGTCGGAAGCCTTCGACCCCCTGAACGCCGCCTTCCTGGCCATCGGCAACAACGATCTGCGCACGCCGCAGAACGGCTCCGTCGCGTTCGATTTCGCCGAACTCGCCGGGTTCAACGGCCTGACGACGGCCGCCGGATACACCTTCGACAGTCAGCTGATGGGCACGACGCCGGTCTATCGCATCTCCCTGGAGGCGGTGCCTGTGCCGGAGCCGAGCGCGTGGCTGATGCTGATGAGCAGTCTCGGAGCGGCCACTGTGGCTCGCGTGCGCCAGATTCGCCGGCGCTGATCCACGCGTGCGCGCGCAGCGCCACGTTCGATGCGGGCCAGCCCTCGCTGGTCGGGAGCCGACCGCCACGCGCCTCAGCAGGCGCTGCCCACCAGTCGAACGCCGAGAGTCGGTGCACCCCTGGTGCCCCGGCTTCCGGCCAGGTATCGAGAGCCGTGTCGATGGCCATCATCGGCAGCGCGACGGCTGGCCCGCCGCGCTGTCGGTGCGGCGAAGGTGCCGCGGAAGAAAGCTTCGCGGCCCGAACTCACTCCACGCATTTCAACGGCTCCGGTGTCGGTGAGCCGAAGCAGACCAGCACACCAGCGGGCACGACCGGCAGGGAGAGCTGGGCAACCCGCACGCCCGTCATCGCGTGGGCGACCGCGTCGTAGACGACAAGGGTGCCGCCGATGTTGGGCGCGATGCCTCCGACGCCTCCCGCCGGCATCGTCAGTTCGATCGGATCGGCGCGCCCCTGGGCATCCCACTCCGATCGTGCCGTCGTGGTCTTTGGGCCCCGGCCCTGGGCGACGATCCGGCCGTCGTCGTCACGCACCTCCCAGACGTAGCCGTCGGTGTCGTCAGCCGAACTGACCGCTTCCCGTTCGTCGCGTGCGTTGGCCTCGTGGATGGTGAGGACGTACGGGCGCGGAACGTCGACCTTGATCCAGAACCCCACCCTTGCCGGTGGACGCGTCGACCGCGCACGACGGCCGCGCTGGGTTGTCTGGCACTCGACCGACGCGCTCCCGACGATCGCCCCGAGCAGCAAGAAGGTCAGCGGCCGCAATGGCATGAATGCTCCGTTCTGATGACACCAACGCTGCAGTCCACGCCGACGAACAGCTGTCTGAACCCCGCGTGTGCCTTGAACCCCGACCACGTCGACGGTTACTGTCGGGCATGCCCCACCGTGATTGCCGTCATGTCCTGGCCGTCGTCGCGGTCGCGCTCGGCGTCGTGGCCAGCGCTCGCGCCCAGATCATCGAGACCTCGCGCGATCGTGTGGTGACGAACCTGCGCGTGTCGCTGCCGTACCTCGGCACGATCAGGGCGCGCAGCACCGACGAGATCGCCTCGTCCAACTGGCTGCTGGGCTGCGAGACGCTGGACCGCGATTTCGCCGACTACGAGCAGTACAAGACGTTCATCGCCCCGCTGGGCATCAAGCGCCTGCGCCTGCAGGCGGGCTGGAGCAAGACCGAGCAGGTCCGGGGCCGGTATGACTTCGCCTGGCTCGATCGCATCATCGACGATGCGACGAGCCGTGGGCTGCAGCCGTGGCTGCAGACGTCATATGGCAACGCGCTCTACCCGGGAGGCGGAGGCGCCAACCTGGGGGCGGGTCTGCCGGTCTCCGAGGAGGCGCTGGCTGCGTACGACCGCTGGGTGGAGGCGCTGGTCACACGCTACAAGGACCGGGTGCGCGATTGGGAGGTGTGGAACGAGCCGAACTTCGGCGACAACACCATCAACACGCCGGAGATGACGGCCGACTTCAACGTGCGGACGGCGGCCATCATCAACCGGTTGCAACCGAACGCCCGCACCGCAGGCCTGGCGCTCGGGCACTTCGACCGGACGTTCGTCGACCGGTTCTTCGCACGCCTGGCGGAGCGCCGCGCGTTCGGCCTGTTCGAGACGATGACGTATCACGACTACACCTACAACCCGGACGCCAACCACCACGAGGTGATGCAACTGCGAGCCGCGCTCCAGCGGCATTCGACCACCGTGCGGCTGCGCCAGGGCGAGAACGGCGCACCGTCGGCGGGCGGTGCCGGCCGTGGTGCGTTGTGGGACTACCCCTGGACGGAGCTGACCCAGGCCAAGTGGAACACGCGCCGCATGCTCGGCAACCTCGGGCAGCACATCGAGTCGACGGTGTTCAGCATCGTCGAGATGAACTACGCATCGGGCCCGATCGCGCGACGCAACTACAAGGGCCTGCTGAAGGTCGATGACGACAACCGGGTCGTGCGGCCCAAGATCGCGTACTACGCCGTCCAGAACGTCACGGCCATCTTCGATCACTCGCTGCGGCGCCTGGACGAACTGGTGCACAGCTACAACATCGCGAGCGGCGGCGAGCGTGGGCGCGTGTACACCCACTCCACCGATCGCGCCCTGGCGTTCTTCGGCTACGAGCACACGGGCACCGGCAAGCAGGTCTACACGATCTGGCGCAAGGACGGCATTCCCGTCGACGCCAACGAGGTGAGCCTCCAGGACATCTCGATCACGCGCGCGGACTTCGATCAGCCAGTCTGGGTCGACATCATCACGGGGGCGGTCCACGAGATCCCCGCCGCCCAGTGGAGTCGCTCCGGCAGCACCTGGACGTTCCGAGGAATCCCTGTGTACGACGCGCCCATCCTCATCGCCGACCGCAGCCTCATTCCGCTGACCCCGTGAGCCCCGTGGGGCCCATGCTTCGAGGGCCCGGCGCGCGCATGGGATGGAGGGGCTGTCTGCGCCCGGCCTGCCGGCCGTTGCCTCTCTGAGGCGACTCGATGCCTGACGGCCCGGGTGTCGACATCCGCATCCGAATCGCGGCGACGGCACGCTGTGCGGTTTCGAGGGCGACTTCACCGAGCACCCGCAGAACGATGACGACTCCGATCAGGCTGACGACCAGCAACGCCAGCAGGCCTGCGAACGAAATGATCGTGAGCATGGTCCGACCGTAGCAGGCGGGCATGACAGCGAGTCGATCAACGCGCGGCGCGCCTGTCTCGGCGCGAGAACGCATTCACGCCCGGTTCATGGCGCGGTGACACCGCCGTTACACGGATGGCGCTTCGGCCTTTTCACATTGATCCTGCCGGGCGAGGCCCTCGTGACGACCATGCGTACGCGCACGTGCCGCTCTACCTGGGCAAGTGTCGGTCGCTAGTTGCCAGGGCTACGTACCGTCGCCAAGCCTCGACACTGGCGACGACGCGTCTGCGCGCGGGCGCGGCCGACCAAACGTCCACCCCACACCGAAGGCGAATTCGTGCCGCAACCCGTCGTGTCCGGTGGTCGAGGTCGCGAGGCGAGGCGCGAGTGTGTACGTGGCTCTGCCTTCAAGCCGCCCAGGCATGCGGATCAGGATGCCGGTCGCGAACACGCCGGTCAGCCCGGTCCTCCTGCGGTCGACGATGTCCCCGACCCAGGGCGGCATGCTTCCCGTGAGCGACTGCTGGATCGGGTCGTGGAAGTACGCGATGCCGGCTCCGACGAATGCCCGAACCGGGTGGATCGGCGCGCCTCCGATGTACACCGCGGTGGTGTGGACGTGCCACGCCGTCCGGCCCGGGGCCTCGGCGACGACGGGCGGCGTGCGGCCGTCGTTGTACACCTCGCGCTGGAATGCCGGCATGCGCAGCGTCCCGACCGTGGTCGTGACCATCAGCCTGTCGGTGGGCCGCACCGTCAGGTAGGGCCGGGCATAGGGGCCGGGGGCACCGTCGAGGCGTTCGCTGCAGTCGGCCTCCGGCACCGGGATGTCGTCGTACGCGCCCGGGCAGCTGATGGCGATGGACACACCGGCCGTGAAAGGTCGAGGAGACGGCTGCTGGGCGAGGACGATGTTGCCAGACACGCCGAGCGCGAGCAGGGATACGACGACGAACGACGTTGCAGTCATGGCGGCCTCCACCAGTCAATGTGAAGAGCACACGGAAATCGGCTCAGCAGTCGAGCTGCACGCGATTCTCCTCTTCGAGTGACAGCGCCGCTGGTGCATGATTTGCTCGTTGCCCACGTACTGTCCTCGAGGAGCGTCGATGCGACTGCCCGGTCCCCGTCTGGTGACGACGCGCTGCCGAGACGTCCTGCGTATCGTGACGGTCGCGCTGCTGTGGCCGGCGGAGACATCGGCGCAACTCGGGGTCATGGACCTCTCCCGGCCACCGAGGCAGGAGCGGTCCGTCGAGGTGACCGAGGCGCTTCCCTCCTGGGTGGCCATGCCGGCAAGCGCGCGCATCCTGACCAGTGACGGGCTGGAGATGCGTCCACTGAAGAACTCGGCCGTCACCTACGAGAACGCGAAGCTTGGGGTTCTGGTGGGCGCCCTGCGCAACTCGGGAGGTTGCGCCCGCCACCTCTCGGTGCGGTTGCAGTACACCGATGAGCACTGGCGGCCCATGGGCGACGCGGTCGAGAACGAGGCACGCGTCAGTCAGGTCGAACCAGGCGGGTCGCTGCCCTATCGCTTCCGGTTGCGTCGGAAGGACGAGTTCCGCGACGAGCCGTCGGGCTACATCGTCCAGGTGGTGGAGGGAGACAAGCCCGTCGCCGCCACCCTCCAGTGGGTGTCCGGTACGCCGAAGGTCGATGTGTCGCCGTGTCCACCCGGCCTGGTCGTCGCCTCGACCGACGTGACCAGGAAGCGGGCCACGCTCAACGGCTACCGGCTCGACGGCCTGCTCACGGTGAGCACCGGTGGTCCCGTCCGTCCCGACGGCATGATGCTGACGGCCCTGCTGCTGGACAAGGGCGGCGAGGTGTTGGAAGTCCTGACGGGCATTCCCCAGCTGAAGCGGAAGGACCTCCCGACCGGGTTCATCGAGAACGGTCAGCCGATCCCCTTCACGCTGTCGACAGGCATTCCGCTCGGCGCGGCCGTCGCGTCGACCGAGGTCTTCACCGAAGTACTTCCGGACGCGCAGGTGGTCGGCGCGGCACCGGTAGGGCAGCGGTAGCCCGGTGGTGAGGCCGATGAGCGACCGGGTGGGGGTGGCCCTGACGGCACTGCTCACCGCGACCGTCCTCGCGGGGCCGGCATTCGCCCAGGCCCAGGGGGAAGCCCCTCCGACGTTCCGGTCCGGTGTGACGCGCGTCGAGGTCAGTGCCGTCGTGGTCGACGCCGACGGCCGACCTGTACGCGACCTCCGTGAGGATGAGGTCCAGCTCTTCGACGGCGGGCGACAGCAGGACATCCGCACGTTCACCCCGGTTCGGCTGAGCGCGGCCTCGCAGAACCACCAGAACGCGTCCGACGCGAGGGCCGCCGCACAGACCCGTGCGGCCTCTCCTTCATCGCGCATCGTCGCGCTGCTGATCGACGATCTGCATATCGATGCCAGGCATACCGAGCGTGCCCGTGCCCTGGCACGGCAGGTGATCGAACAACTCGACCCGTCGGACCTTCTCTTTGTGGGCCTGACGAGTGACCAGGCCCAGTCGACCGGCGTCTTCACGACCGCACGTCGGCGCGCACGCGACCTCGTCGACCGCTTCTCCGGCATGCGGCTGCCGAGCCCGGCAGACGTACGGCGTGACAACCCGGACCTGCCCTTCACGCAGGCGCCGCAGATGCGTGGCACTGACATGGGGCTGGCCGCCGATCTGCAGCAGCATGGCACCCGCCTCGCGCAGACGTACGCCGTGGTGAGCGCGCTGGGGGCAGGACTGGCTGACGCTCCGGGACGCCGCAAGACGCTCATCCTCCTGACCGAAGGCCCTGCCGCGCCTGTTCGGGACGATCAGGGCACGGGTCCAGCGGTCGCCGCTGCCATGCGGGACGCGCTCGCGCGTGCCGCCGTCGCCGACATGGCTGTGTATCCGCTCAGCCCGGTCGGGCTCGACACCCCGACCGACGGGATGATCGAAGGCTTCACGAGAGCCGTGGACTCGTCGGGCCGCGACGTGGCGCACGTGGATCTCTCGAACGCCATCGGCGATTTCATGGCCGGCAAGACCGCATTGCGAGACCTCGCGGCACTCACTGGTGGTCTGGCGCTGACCGACCGCAACGACGGGGCCCGCGCGATCGGCGAGGCGCTCCAGGACGCGAGCGACCACTACGTGCTGAGCTACGAGCCTGATCGCGACGCCGGCGCCGACTTCAGTTCAATCGAGGTGCGGGTGCGCCGCCCAGGTGTGCGTGTGCGCACGCGGCGTGGACGTACCGGTGGGCCACAGGTCGGGGCCGCTGCCGCGCCGCGCGAGACCGACCAGACCGTCGGCCTGCTCCGCAGCCTCGGTGTGGACAACGGACTGCCCGTGACACTGCGCGCCTACCGCGTGTCGGACACCGAAGGTGGGGCCCGATTCGCGATTGCTGCGGAGATCGCGGGTGATCCCCTTGTGCGAGCCGTTGTCGACGACCGTCTGGCCATCGAGCAGGCCCTCGTCACCATGGACGCGGCCGGCAGGTTTGGCTCAACCACCACACGTGCCGTCGACCTGCGGCTCCCAGAGGGACAGGTGGAGGTGCTGCAGTCGTCCGCACTGCGCACGGTGTGGGCCGTCGATCTTCCGACAGGCTTCCAGCAAGTGCGAGTAGCGACCCGCCAGCCTGCGACTGGTCTGCGCGGGATGGTCGCCCTCGACCTCCTCGTCGAGGCCGCGTCGCCGTCGGACCTGTCGGCACTGGTCGCAGAGATGAACCGGTCGCTGCCGACCGCCTTCGTGGATCCACGACTCGAGCCGCTCCTGCCACGCCACCCGGAGCCACGTGGTGACACAACAGCGGCAAGGACCCCTGCCTCCCCTGGGCCATGGACGGCGGCCCTGCAGGCCTATCAGCGCCGCGACTACGCCGCCGTCGCACGCCTGGCAGGCGCGGTCGACGATGCGGACCTGGATGGCGAGGTGGCCCGCGAGGTGGCGCGGTGGCGGGGCGATCCAGACAAGGAGCTGGCTGCCCGAAGTCTGAGGGGGTCGGCGGCGATGGCGCTGGAACTGGCGCTGGTGCGCGTGCAGCGTGCCGACGCTCCGAAGGCGGCCCAGTATCTCCGCGTCGCGGAGGACGCGCGGGACGCCCTCTCGCGCACGGGCATGGCATCGAATGCGTTCACCGCTCTGCTGGATTTGACACGGTTGCACCTGCTCCTCCTCGCCAGCGACTTCACTGGCGTGATCAGGGCCGCAGCACGTGTCCCTGCAGACGGACTCTCTCCCGAGTTCCTCGCCGAGTGGTACGTGGCGCGCGGTCTTGCGCGTGAGGCGCAGTCGAGACAGGCGCTGTGGGATCGTCCGACGAGGACGCAGGTATTGGCACTGACCCCGACGAGCTTCGACCGGGAGCTCTGGATCGCCAACGAGCGCACGGCCGCGATCGCGGAGTATCGCCGTGCCCTCGCTGCGTTGCCCGGGCATCTCGAAGCGCAGTTGCGCCTCGGCCGCCTGCTGTTCGAACACGGCCAGGCCGACGCGTCCCGCACACATCTGACGGCCGCCGCACCGCGGGACTGCAGTGCGATGCTCTGTGGCCTTGGGTGGCTCTTCGTCGGCGACTGGCACGCCAGGCATGGCACCGCTGCGGACGCGCGGGACGCCTACCTTCAGGCCTCCGGTGTGCTCGACATCCGCCAGAGCGCGCTCGTGGCGTTGCTCCGCCTGCGACTGCTCGAGTCCCCGGCCGCGGCCGCCCAGCTCGTCCGGCAGTTCGACGCCAGCTCCATGTTGGGCCGGCAGCAGGCGCCTGACGCCTGGTCCCGGTATCTGGCCTGCAGTCCCATGGGCCTGCCGTCGGTGATCGGCGCGCTGCGCGAGGGCGCCAGCCAGTGAGCATCCGCGCGCGCTGTGCGGTCGCCCTCCTGGTGCTGTTGTCGAGCGCGACGCTCGTCCGCACGCAGGAGCCCATGTTCCGAGCCACGGCCGACGCCGTGAACGTCGACGTGCTCGCACTGCGCGGCCGTGAGCCGATCAGGGGCCTCACCGCCGACGACTTCGTACTCACCGACAACGGCGTGGCGCAGCGCCTGGCGTCTGTCGACGTGCCTGGCCACGCCCACGTCATCGTCGTGCTCGACGTCAGCGCGAGCGTGCAGGGTGACACGCTGGCGCGGCTCCGGAACGCCGTGCGCGCCCTGATCCGAAGTCTCGGTGAGGACGATCGCGTGTCCGTGGTGGCGTTCAGCGATCGGGTGCGGATTCTGAGTCGTGCGGCCACGCCCACAGATGCCTGGGCGTCGCTCGACGCGCCACCGCCCGCGTCAGGCGGCACCGTCCTTCATGACGCGCTCGTCGTCGCCAGCGCACTGAGCTTCGCAGACAGCCGTCCCTCCGTGGCGCTCGCGTTCACGGATGGCGCCGACACGGCCAGCGTGACGGGCGCCGCCGCGCTGCTCAAGAGCCTGCAGGCCAGCAACACGGTGGTCTTCACGATGGCGGCCGGCCTCGAACGGAACTGGTACGACGATCGTGAACGGCGACCGTCGCCCTACCTCGCGTCCGAGACCTGGCTCGGCGCGCAAGCGGCCGATGTGCCGCGGCTGCTCGACCGCGTGGCGACCCTGACCGGCGGCACGTTCGTGCAGGTGGATCGCGTCAACGATTTGGACGCGACGTTCACGGACATCGTGGCCCGATACCGCGCGAGATACGTCCTCAGCTACACGCCTACCGGCGTTGGACGCGAGGACGGCTGGCACCGCATCGAGGTCCGTCTCAAGAACCAGCGGGGCGACGTGCGGGCACGGGAGGGGTATCTTGCCGTGGGTTCGCAGGGGCGCGGGCTTTGGGGCGAAGCGAGATAGGAATGGGCATGCTTCTGGGCTACGTCGGCCGCCGAGCCGTCGTCGAGCAGCTAGCCGCGGCGGCGACCGTGGTCGTGTGCTTCCACGCGGCGGTGTCGACCGCGCAGACGCCCCGCCCTGCTGCGCAGCCGACGTTCCGCGCGGAGGTGAACCTCGTCGAGGTGGTAGCTGTCGTCACCGGCGACGACGACCGCAGCCTTGGCGACCTTGCGGCGTCGGATTTCGAGGTGCTCGAGGACGGCAGCGCCCGCACGCTCGTCTCGGTGCGCAAGCTCTCGGCGGAGTCTCGCAATGCGGCAGCGGTCGCGCCGGGGACTGCAGCGCCGCCGGCTTACGTCGAGCGGCTGCCCACCAGCACCGCCTCTGCCGACGCCCCGGCCTTCGTGCTGCTGCTCGACGACCTGGACACGAGCCCTCGTGACTCGCATCGCGTGATTCGCGCGGGGGAGCGCGCGCTATCGTTCATTCCAGACTCGGCGCTGGTGTCCGTGCTCACGACGAGCGGGCTCGGAGGCTCACTGCTGACGTTGGAACCGCCAGGTCCCCAGCACGCCAGCAAGGTCAAGGCGTTCCGCGGGCAACTGTTGATCAGAGCGCTCCCTCCCGAGGGCCTCGGATCCGCACCCGGTGCCGGCGGCAGGCGCATGGGCGGCGATTGCATGACCGGGACGCCGTCTCTCGACTGCCAGGATCCGACGCGCCCAGCTCGCCGCGCGTCGGCCGTGGCCGCCGCCGCCGAGATCCTCGGCCGGTCCGGGGCCCGCCGCAAGGTGCTGCTCTGGGTCGCGCAGACGATGGGCGTGTCGACCATCGACCCGCAAGGGAGTCGCGCGGCGCAGCGGCAGGCGCTCGCCTCGGCGCTCAACAACGACATCAGCGTGTATGTCCTCGATCCCAGGGAGAATCCCGGCACCGACGACCCGCCGGACACGCGCCGCACGGGTGGCGCATTGGAGGTGGGTGGCAGCGCCATGGCGCTCGACGTCGATGACATGACCGCCGTTCCGTTGACGCAACTGACGCGCGAGACCGGCGGCCGCTACATCACGATGGCCAACAACCTCGGCGACTTCATGGGCCGCATCATCGAGCAGAATTCGACCGCGTACCTGCTCGTGTACGAGTCGCCGGTCTCGCGAACACCGGGGCGACACCGCATCGACGTCCGCGTGAAGCGCCCGGGCGCACGCGTCTCCGCTCGCCGCGGCTACATCGTCGACGCGCCCGCGTCTGCAGAAGGCACCCCCACTGCTGCATCCGACGACAGCCTGCTGCGTCGCACACTGCTCGGCAGCGCCCCACAAGGCCAACTGCGGCTGATCGTGCATGCTGTGCCGCGGTTTGCGACCGGCAAGACCGGATCCGTGTCGGTGACGGTGCGCGCGGATGGTGCGAAGGAGCCACTCAGCCAGCCAGTCGATGTCCTGCTGGCCACGTTCGACGACGAGGGGCGGGCGACCAATCAGCACCAGGTCCGGCTCGACCCGCCGGCGGCTGGCCTGCCTCTGGAGTTCACCACCGAGCTGCCCCTGACGCGTGGGCGACATCAGTTGCGAGTGGCAGCCGTGACGGGGGACGCGACGAAGACCGGCCTGGTGATCACGCCCGTGGACGTCATCGAACCGGGGCGTCAATTGATGATGGCGCCGCCCCTTTTGTTGCAGCCGTCCGGGGATCGGGTCATCCCGACCGCTGCTCGGCGTTTCGCGGCTGGCACCTCGCTCGGCGTCCAGGCAGAGATCGCGGGCCGTCCGGTGCAGGAGGGCAAGGTCGCCGTTCGAGTATCGATGGCCGATAGCAGCGGGGCCGTCGTCCGGACGGCCGACGGTGCGCTCGACCCGGGTGGTTCGCCCGACCGTCAGCGCGCCACCGGCGTGATCAAGACAACGGGACTGGCCAACGGCGCCTACCTGCTGATCCTCGAGGCGGTGCCCCCCAACGCGAGCGACGCCGTTCGACACGCGATCCCGATCGTCCTGCACGCGGCCACGAGTAGTACTGCCGGCTCGTCACACCTGGTCGTGGCGCACGGCCCCTCGTCACGCCACCCGGCGGCGGGAACGTTCGTCATTCGCACCGAGGAAGAGTGGCTCGCGTTCTGGAAGCTCCTGCCCACGCGCCAGGCGCCTCCCTCCATCGACTTCAGCCGCGCTACCCTCTTCGCGATCGTCGCCGGTGCTGCCGAGAACGCCACGGCCCACAAGCCCGTGGTGGTGTCGATTGACGCCATGGATGGCGAGACGGTCGTGCGCTGGCGCGCCGAGCCCGATGCGTCGCCCGGCGCACAGCACGCCTTCACCGTCGTCGCGGTACCGGCCCGGGTCGACAACGTCCGCTTCGAGCCAAGCCGATGAATGTGCCGCCACTGTTCTTCGCCCGTGCGCAGACGCTCCTCACCGGCGCGGCCATCGGAGTCGCACTGATTGGCGCTCTGCATGTCGCTCTCTCGGCGGCCGCTCAGCAGGCCTCGCAGCCGACGTTCAGGACGGGTACGACGCTCGTCGAGGTGTCGGCCATCGTCACGAAGGACGGGCTGACGGTGCCCGACCTGACCAGAGACGACGTGCAGGTGCTCGATGGCGGCGTGCCGCAGCCGCTGGTCGCCTTCGAGTTCGTCGATCTGTCGACGGCGCCGATACCGGAGCAGCGCCGCGACTTCGTCCTGGTGCTCGACGACCTGCAGATCGACGCCAGGCAATCCCGCGCCACCATTGCGCTCGCGCAGCGCCTCATCGACGGCCTCGGGGCGTCGGATCGACTGGCGATCGTGAACACGGGACCGTTCGAGCTCATTCAGCAGCTCTCGACCGACCGCCGCGCGGCTCATGCATTGGTGCGCAAGTTCCGCGGCCTGAAGGGCTCCGCGTCGTCGCCTGTGGAGAAGACCCACCTTGCGATCACGTTGCTGCGCGTCGTGCGAAATGTTGCCCGGGTCCTGGCCAGCGAAGACCCGCGCGAACGCCGCAGCATCGTCGTCGTCAGCGAGGGCGGCCCGCTGGGGCCCGTCGCCCCCAACCAGCGGGATGACGACTTCCAGCCGGTGCTGGCGGCCTACGACGAGATGGTGGGGCAGGCCGCGCTCTCGAACGTCGCGGTCTACGCGGTCGATCCTCGTGGACTGGATGCGCCGATGCACCGCATCAGCGGGCCGGACAACAGGACGATTGCGCAGGCCGCAAGCCAGCTTGGCGAGACCGCAGGGGAATCAGCCGCGCTGCGTCGCCGGGGCCTCCTGTGGAGGATGGCCGACGTCACTGGTGGCACGCTGGTGACGGAGCGCAACGACCTCGGCGCCGGCCTGCCGGGCATGTTCCGGGACAGCCGCCAGTACTACCGTCTCGCGTACGTGCAGCCGGCCGTGGCACCGGGCGACGAGGGGAAGGCGCGCAGCATCGAGGTCCGCGTCGCGCGGCCGGACACGACGGTGCGGGCGCGTCGCCAGTACCTGCCGAAGGGCCAGCCGTGAGTCGACCCACGGCAGGCTGGCGCACGCGACGACCATTGGCGCGCGGGTTCGGCCGCGGGGTAAAGTAAAGGCGATGATCCAACCCTATGCCATCGGTGTGTGCAGCTGGTCGCTGCAGGTGAAGAGCGTGCCCGAGTTGCGCGCCTTCCTCGACCAGCTCGGTGTGAACGTGATCCAGATTGCGTGCGGCGACCCGCACCACGCGTCGTGGAACGAGGGCGACGACATGCCCGCGGCGGCTCTTGCCGCCGGCTTCGACATCCACGCCGCGATGATCGGCTTCCCCGGCGAGGACTACACGACGCCGCAGACGATCAAGGAGACCGGCGGCTTCGGCAATCCGGCGACGCGTGCGGCGCGACTCGAGACGCTGACGTGGGCGCTCGCACGCACCACCGCCCTCGGCGTCGATCGGCTGATGATGCACGGCGGCTTCATTCCCGAGCCGGGTGACGAGGGCCGGAAGGCGTTCCTGGACACGCTGGGCGAGGCCTCGGCGCTCGCGAGGACGCATGGCGTGACGCTCGGACTCGAGACTGGCCAGGAGACCGCCGACCTGCTGCGCCGCACGCTCGACGACCTGCAGTGCGACAACATCAAGGTCAACTTCGACCCCGCCAACATGCTGCTGTACGACATGGGCGACCCGATCCGCGCCATCGAGATCCTCGGGCCCGACATCGCGACGGTGCACTGCAAGGACGCCTTCCGCCCGACCACGCCCGACACCTGGGGCCAGGAAGTGCCGCTCGGCCAGGGGGCCGTCAACATGCCCCTGTTCATCGAGACGCTGAAGAAGGTCGGTTACGCCGGCCCGCTCGTCATCGAGCGCGAGGTCGGCAACCAGCAGGAGCGGCTCGCCGACTGCGCGCACGGGATCACCGTCCTGCGCGAGATCCTCGGCGCCTGACATGGCCCTCGACGACGCCTTCGTCCGCATCCCCGAGGGCTGGTTCCAGATGGGGAGCGACGACGGCGCGGCCGAGGAGCGACCGGTGCACCGCGTCTGGCTCGAGGCTTTCGAGCTGGCGGTGTACCCGGTCACCTGCCGGGCCTACGCGCGGTTCCTGCAGGCCAGCGGCCACGAGCCTCCGCGCGAGTGGCCGCACTTCTCCACGATTCCCGAGCGCCCGGTGGTCGGCGTGAGTTGGTTCGACTGCCAGGCGTACTGCCAGTGGCGTGCCTCCGAAGGCGCGCCGGTGCGGCTGCCGACCGAAGCGGAGTGGGAGCGCGCCGCGCGTGGCGGGGTCGAGGGGCAGCGGTATCCGTGGGGCGACGCAATCCCCGCGTGGATCCCCGAGGGTGGCCGCGGCCCGCTCGAGGCGGCCTGGCCAGTCACGCTCGGCGAGCCGAATCCGTTCGGGCTGTTCGGCATCGCCGCCAACGTGCACGAGTGGTGCGCCGACTGGTACGCCTCCGACTACTACCAGTTCTCGCCGACCCATCAGCCGGCCGGGCCCGACCGCGGCGTCCGCCGTGCGTCGCGCGGCGGGTCGTGGCGGCACGCCGTCACGTTGAGCCGCTGCGCGGCGCGCAGCCGCATCGATCCGTCGTTCCGCTACACCGACTACGGCTTCCGCGTCGCCCGCTCAGGGGCGTGAACGGCCAGCGTCGCCACCATCGCGATGAGCGCGTCAGGGGTGACGGGCTTGCCGAGATGCGCGGTGAACCCGGCGGCCAGCGCACTGCCGCGATCCTCGAGCCGCGTGTAGGCGGTCAACGCCAGCGCCGGCATCTCCCGGTACCCGATCGGACCGGAGGTGCGGAGCCGCTTCACCAGTGAATAGCCGTTCTCGTCCGGCATGCCGATGTCGCTGACGAGCACGTGCGGCGAGAAGTGCGCGAGGGCCTCGAACGCCTCGCCCGCGGATGCCGTTGCATGGACCTCGCCGCCCGCATGCGTCAGCAACGCCGTCAGCAGTTCCCGCGCATCCGCCTCATCGTCCACGACCAGCACGCGGACGCCGTGCAGCGATCGCGTCTCTGGCGCCGCCGCGGCCGGCTGCGGCGGCACGATGTCGGCCGTCGGCGATGCGGGGGCCGCCGCTTCGGTGATGGCCCGGATCGGCAGTGTGAAGGTGAAGCTCGCTCCCGTCCCCGGTCCATCACTCCGGGCGTGGACCGATCCCCCGTGCAGTTCGACGATGTGCCGCACCAGCGCGAGGCCGAGACCGAGGCCACCGGCCCGTCGGGTCGTGGAACTGTCGGCCTGCTTGAAGCGATCGAAGACGAGCGGCAGGAACGAGGGCTCGATGCCCACGCCCTGGTCGCGCACTTCCAGCACGTACTGCGATTCCTGCAGCGAGAGGGACGCCTGCACGGTGCCGCCGCCGTCGGTGAACTTGACGGCATTCGACAGCAGGTTCCAGATGATCTGGCTGATGCGGTCCGGGTCGGCCACGAGCAGGCACGACTTCGACGGCCGTTCGACCTGCAGGTCCAGCGCCTTGGCGGTCGCGGACGGACGGACGACGTCGACCGCGTCATCGAGCAGCGCCGCCAGGTCACAGACCCGCGTCTCGAGACGCATCTTGCCGGTCACGATGCGCGACACGTCGAGGATGTCGTCGACCAGCTTGGCCTGCGCCACCGCATTGCGCTGGATGACGTCCAGGCCCTTCTCGCTGCGCTCGTGTGCGGGTTGCCGTCGCAGCACCTCCGCCCACCCGAGGATGGCGTGCAGCGGCGTCCGCAGCTCGTGCGAGGCGATTGCGAGGAATTCGTCCTTGGCGCGGTGCAGCGCCTCGGACTCGGCGACCCGCTCCTGCAGCGCGGCCTCGCTGCGCCGCAGGGCGTCCTCGACCTGCACGCGGCGCGCCACCTCGTCGTGCAGCTCGGTGATCTTCTGGTTGAGCAACAGGAACGGATTGGCCTCGTCGCGCGGCCAGAAGCGCACGAACAGCACGGCCGGTTGCGCATCGGTGCCAGGGGAGACCACCGCGCCGCGGGCGCTGAACATCACGGGATCCGACGCGCTGGCCACCAGGAACGAGCCGGGCGTCGGTTCGGTGGTGCGACTCCATTGCCGGAGCAACTGCACGAAGGCCTCGGCGCCCTCGGGGGCGACGGGGAAGGCATCGCCCGGGCGAACCTCGCCGCCAGCCGTTCTCGCCATCGTGTCGCGCGCAGCACGGTTGGCGGCCAGCAGGTCACCCTGCGGCGTCAGCAGCACCGCGGGATCGGGAAGGGCCCGCAGCAGCCGGAGGGCAGACTCGTGCAGCGGCACGATCAATCGGCGCGGAAGTATTCGCGGCCGTCGGCGCGGTCGGAGGCCGGCGATTGCTTCAGGTAGAGCACGACCCGGCAGCGGCCATCGCCTCTGGCAATCGTCTCCTCCAGCACGACCTTGCCGTAGCCGAGGTTCTGGGCAGCGATGGTGCCGAAGACGTTGCTGGTCATCATGCAGAGGGCGCTGCGGCCGATGACCTGCTCGGCAAACGGGCAGGCGCGGTTGCCGAAGACGATCTTCTCGTCGTCTTCCTCGATGACGTAGAAGTCGCCCTCGATGCGCCGCTTCAGGTCGAGACAGACGTCTCGCACGGCATCGCGATCGAGCTGGGTGGTGTCGAGCGCCGCCTTGTAGGCGTCGCCCAGTTCGTCGCCCATCCGCTGGCCGACGATCGAGACGAACCCGGCGGCCTCCTCGAGGCCGACGACATCCTGCAGGGCGCCCGAAAGATGCCTGATGAGCTTGCGCAGGAACAGATCCCTGTCGAGCGGCACGGGCAACTGTGCGAACGGCGATGGACTGTCAGGCGAGGTGGCCATGGCGAGCGCTATAACCGTATCCAACGGGTCCCGCCACGGCAAGCCGAAAGTGCACCCGCTAGCCGTACCGTCCTTCGACGTAGTCCGCGGTGCGCGCATCCTGCGGCGTGAGGAACAGCTGTTCGGTGCGCGTGTGTTCCACCACCTCGCCGAGCAGCATGAAGACGCACTCGTCGCTGACCCGGCGTGCTTGCGACATGTTGTGCGTGACGATGACGATCGTGAAGCGCTGCTTGAGGACGAACATCAGCTCCTCGATGGCGCGGGTGCCGGCGGTGTCGAGCGCCGAGCACGGTTCGTCCATCAGGATGACGCTCGGCTTGAGCGGCAGGAGCCGGGCGATGCACAGCTTCTGCTGCTGATCGAGTTGCAGGCTGGTGGCGCGGGTCTGCAGCCGGTCCTTGAGCTCGCTCCACAGGCCCACTTCGTGCAGGGCGCTCTCGACGGCCTCGTCGAGCACCGCCCGGGTCAGCCGGCCTCGTTCCTCGTGCACGCGCAGGCCGAACACCACGTTCTCGTAGACCGAGATGGGCAGAGGGTTCGGCCGCTGGAAGACCATGCCGACGGCCTTGCGCAACTCGACGAGCGAGACCTCGGGGGCGTAGACGTCCTGGCCGAGGACCTCCACGGCGCCCGTCGTGCGCACGGAGCCGTAGCGCTCGTTGATGCGGTTGAAGCAGCGCAGCAACGTCGTCTTGCCACAGCCCGACGGGCCGATGAGCGCCGTGATCAGCTGTGGCCTGACGCGCAGCGACACGTCGCGCAACGCCTGGAAGTCGCCGTACCAGAGATTGAGCGCGCGTGCCTCGATACCGTGCGGTGGTGGGACGGCGGTCATCCGAACGTTCCGTTGACGTAGTCGAAGGTGCGCTGGTCGGCTGGTGTCGCCGAGAAGACCTGCTCGGAGGGGGCCAGCTCGACAATCGATCCTTCGAGCATGAACATCGTGCGATCGGCCAGGCGGCGCGCCTGCTGCGTGAGGTTGGTGACCAGGACGATGGTCATCTCGGCCTTGAGCTGCTTGAGCACGTCCTCGATGCGCATGGTGGTGACGGGATCGATGGCGATCGAGAACTCGTCGAGGCAGAGGATGGTCGGCTGGTGCGAGAGCGCCCGGGCGATGGTCAGACGCTGTTGCTGCCCGCCGGAGAGCTTGGTGCCGAGGCTGTCGAGCCGTCCCTTCACTTCGTCCCACAGCGCGGCCTGCGTCAGGCAGCGCTCGACCAGGTCGTCGAGGGCGGCACGTCGCGTCAGGCCGGCCGCACGCGGGGCGAAGGCGACGTTGTCGTAGATCGACAGGGGAAGACCCACCGGCAGCGGGGCCACCATCCCGATCTTCCGGCGGAGCGCGTAGACGTCGCGCGTGCGCCGGACGTCCTCGCCATCGACCTCGATGAGGCCCTCGCTGTGCCCGCCCGGGGTGAACTCCAGCGTGCGATTCAGGCAGCGGAGCAGGGAGGTCTTGCCCGACTGCGCCGGGCCGATCACGCCGAGAATCTCGCCACGGTGCACGTCGAAGGTGATGCCGTGGATCACCTCCGTCGTGCCGTACCGGACCCGGAGGTCGCGCACACGAGTGACCGGCGTCGCGTCCATGCCGGGGCCGCTCACCACTTCCTCCGGCTGCGCAGCACGGCACGCACCACGACGGCGGTGGAGTTGATCAGGAGGACGGCGCCCACGAGCACCGTCGCGGTGGCGAACTGCAGCGAGTCGGGGGCACCGTTGATCTGCGTCGCCAGGTTGTAGAGGTGCGTCGCCAGCGCCATCGCGCTCTCGGTCAACCGGTACGGGAAGACGTCGCCGCGGTCGACGGCCTTGTACATCACGGCGCCCGTGAAGAGGATGGGCGCGGTCTCGCCGGCCGTGCGCGACACCTGCAGGATGACGCCCGTCAGGATGCCGCTGATGGCATTGGGGAGCACGACGACGCGGATGGTCTGCCACCGGGTGGCGCCGACGTTCCAGCAGGCTTCACGGAACGAGCGCGGCACGGCGGCCAGTGCCTCGCGCGTGCTGGCGATGATCACCGGCAGCGTCATCACGGCCAGCGTCAGCGAGGCCGCCAGGATCGACTGGCCCAGGCCAGCCGCGAGCACGAACGCGCCGAGCCCGAACAGCGCGTGGACGATGCTGGGGACGCCGGCGAGGTTGATCACCGCCACGTGAATGAGGCGCGTGAACCAGGTGTCGCGGGCGTACTCGTTGAGGTAGACCGCCGCGAGCACGCCGACGGGCGCGGCGACGGCGAGCGAGACGCCGACGAGGTACACGGTGCCGATCAGCGCTGGCCAGATCCCCCCCTGCGTCTGCATCTCGCGGGGCGGCTCGAGCAGGAAGGCGAGCGAGAGCGACGGCCAGCCCTTCACGACCAGATACGCGAGGATGGCGAACAGCGGCAGGACGATGCACATCGTCACGGCGGCGAGCACCAGGTGGGCGATGCGCTCGTGACCGAGCTTGCGGCGAACCTCGGGACCGGCCTCGAACATGGCTTACCGGCGGCGTCCGCGCACCGCGAGATCGGCGGCGAGGTTGACGAGGAACGTGATGCCGAACAGCAGCACGCCGATGGTGAAGAGCACGCGATAGTGTTCCGAGCCCTGGCTGACCTCGCCCATCTCCGACGCGATGTTGGCCGTGAGCGTGCGGACCGGCTCCAGGAGGCCGGTCGGAATCTGCACGGCATGCCCGGTGGCCATCAGCACGGCCATCGTCTCGCCCACCGCGCGGCCCACACCGAGCAGCACGGCGGCGAGCAGGCCGTTGCGCGCGGCAGGCAGCAGCACCCGGTAGACCATCTGCCAGCGGGTGGCGCCCAGTGCCACGCCGGCTTCGCGATACGAGTCGGGGACCGCCTTCAGCGCATCCTCGCCGATCGACACGATGATCGGCAGGCTCATCAGCGCGAGCAACAGCGCGGCGTTCAGCACGTTCAGGCCGACCGCGGCGTCGAACAGCGTGATCAGCAGATCGTTGACGACGGTGAGGCCGATGAAGCCCCAGACCACGGACGGAATGGCCGCGAGCAGTTCGATGACCACCTTGAGCGTCTCGCGCAGCTTCGGCGTGCAGAACTCCGACAGGTAGATGGCCCCGCCGATGCCGAAGGGCACCGCGATGGCCATGGCCAGCGCCGTCACCGCCAGGGTGCCGACGATCATCGCCAACACGCCGTAGCGGACGTCGCGCACCGAGGTCGGGTACCACTCGATGCTGAAGAGGAACTCGCCGAGACCGAAGTTCGGGCTGGCGAGGATCGGGAAGGCTTCGCGGAAGACGAAGAAGAAGATGCCGCCCACCAGGATCACGGCGCTGATGCCGCACACCATGATGAGCGCTTCGATGGCGCGCTCGAGGGCCACCGAGTACCACGGCCGCCGGAAGACGATCGGGCGTGGGAGGGGAGCGTTCACGGGTGCGCCTCCGGGGCCGGCGCGCCACTCGGCCCTGGTGCCGGCACGGGGAGCGGCACGTAGCCGACGGCCGCGACGAGGCGCTGCCCGGGCGGTGAGTGGATCCAGTCCAGGTAGTGCTTCGTCTCGCCCGCAGGCTGACCGACCGTGTACATGTAGAGCGGTCGTGCGATCGGATAGCTGCCGTCGAGGGTGGCCTGCGCGGTGGGCGCCACCGGCGGCCCGTCCCCGTTGGAGAGCGGCAGCATCTTCACACCGTCGGTGGCATAGCCCATGCCGCTGTAGCCGATGGCGCACGGCGTGTGCGCGATCAGCTCGACGACTTCCTTCGACCCGTTGAGTTCCAGCGTGCCCAGCTTGAAGTCGCGCGTGTCGAGCGCCACCTCGCGGAAGTAGTCGTAGGTGCCCGAACTGGATTGCCGGCTGATGCGGATGATCGTGTCGCGTGGGCACGTCCCGTGCTGCACGCCGAGATCCGACCAGCGCGTGAGGCGGCCGCCTTCGGCGAAGACGTCACGCAGTTGCGCCAGCGTCATCGACCGGACCGGATTGGAGGCGTGCACGTAGACGACCAGGGCGTCGTAGCCGGTCACGTGCTCGACGAGGTCGGCCCCCTGCGACGCTCGCGCGGCCTCACGCTCGGCGGCCTTGACGGGGCGGCTGCTGTTGGCAATCTGCACCGTGCCGTCGATCAACGCCGCGATCCCCACGCCCGATCCGCCGCCGGCCACTTCCACCGAGACGCCCGGCGCGACCGTCGCGTAGGCTTCGGCCCACGCCTGGGCGACGTTGATCATCGTGTCGGATCCGCGGTTGAGCAGCACGGCCCGAGGGGCGGGGCCGCCCTCACCGCAGGCCGCGAGGCCGAGCACGCTGACGGCCAGCGCGCCAACCGCCAGCCGCCGATGGGACAGGAGCGCGCGCATCGAGGGTCAGTCCTGACGGACGATGGCCTCGACCAGCACCTGCAGGTGGCTGCGGATGGCGGCCAGCGCCTGCTCGTAGGCCGGGCGGGCGTCGGCCAGCGTCCCTGGCACCACGGACGGGTCCTCGACGTGCCAGTCGAAGACCACCGTCGGCGTCCGTCTGAACCGCAGTGACGAGTAGACGTCGGTATCGAACGCCACCACGGCGTGATAGACCTCGAGGTTCGGAATCTGATCGAGCGACTTCGGGCGCTGGTGCCCGGTGATGTCCAGCCCCTTCTCCGACAGGAACTCGGCGAGGCGCGGATCGATGGGCCTCGGATCGAGGCCGGCGCTGCTGAACAGGAGCCGGGGGTGCGCGAAAGTCGTGGCGACCGCTTCGGCCATCTGGCTGCGACAGTGATTGTGCTGGTCGACGAACAGGATGCGGAACGCCTCGGGGGCGTTGTGCTTGGCGAAGTCGCCCGTGCACATGTAGAGCGTCTCGGCGCACATGTTGCGCACTTCGTCGGCCACGCGCTCGAGGCGACGACTCATCGTCGACAACAGGGCATAGGCCTCGAGGCCGAGTTCGCCGGCCGCCTGCCGCATCATGAGCGTCTTGTCGATGCGCTGGCGCATCTTGTCGATCGTCCGCTCTGCGGCCATCGTCGTCCGGGCCAGTTCGGCGTCCGCGTCGAGGAAGGCCCGGACGCCGCTTTGCAGCATCGCGATCGCCGCCTCGCCCATCTCGGCGAACGGCTCGGCATGCAGGTGCGGGTGAATCTCGTGCAGCTTGAGGGCGCGACGGGCGACGCCTTCGGCATGGTCGCCGATGCGCTCGAGTTCGGTGCTGATCTTGAGGGCGGCGAAGGCGAAGCGCAGGTGGCTGCCCGCGGGCTGCTGCCGCACCAGGAACTCGAGCGCGAGGCGATCGAGCTGCTGCTCGAGGTCGTCGATGCGGCCGTCGCGGAGGATGACGAGGTACGCGGCGTGCTGGTCGCCGTGGATGATGGCGTCCAGCGTGCCGCGCAGGGCCCGCTCGCACTGCCCGGCCATCTCCGTCACCGCCGCGCGGATCAGGTCCATGTCGTGCTGCAGGCTCGCTTCGAGCTGGCTGCCCATCGTCATCGCCTCGCCCATTGGAGTGTGTCGGTGTGACGACCGTGTGACTCGGCGGTTCTGTCGAGGCGGCTGCGACACGGCCCCGGAGCGCCTGGCACGGTGGTCATGCCGACAGCGTACGCTCTGGCGGTCTGCTGCGCCACAACTCGACCGGGGGCCTGCACTGCCGCGCCCTCACGTGACCACCGTTGCCGCCTTCACGAACGCCGGATCGATCGTCACCCCCAGACCCGGTCCCGACGGCACCGTGAGGCGGCCCTTGACGGCGCGGAGCGTGGAGGTCTCCGACGAGACCGGCAGCGAGTCGTCGCTGCCCTTGTACTCCTGGAACGGGCCGGCGTTGGGCACGCAGGAGGCGTAGTGGGCCACGTAGAGGTAGCCCAGCCCCCCACCCGACATGTGAGGGGTGCACGGCAGGCCGGCAACAGCCGCCATGCGTGCGACGCGTATCGATCGAATCAATCCACCGAAGTAGAAGAGGTCGGGCTGGACGACGTCGACGCCGCGATGCTCGACCATCCAGCGGAATCGCCGCAGGCTGCTTTCCTGCTCGCCACCGGCGACAGGGATGGGCAGGGCCGCGGCGATGGCCTTCGTCTCGTCGTAGTGGTCGAAGGGGACTGGCTCCTCGAAGAAGGCGAGGCCATGCGCGTGCATCACCGCGCCCATGCGCAGCGCGGTAGCGACGTCGTACGAGCCATTGGCGTCGGCATGGATGGCCATCGCATCGCCGAACGTCTTGCGCGTGAGCGGGATCAGCGCCAGGTCGCGACGCGTCGAGGCGTCGTCGTAGCGCATGCGCGCGCCGAGCCGGAACTTGATGGCGCCCGCGCCGGTCTCCGCGACGAGCTGCTGGAGATAGGCGATCTCCGCCTCCGGCGTGTTGCCGCGATTGCCGCTGGCGCGATAGACCGCGACGTCGCGCCGCGTGACGCCGCCCAGCAGGTCGCCGATCGGCACGCGCGCGATCTGGCCCAGCAGATCGAGGATGGCGAACTCGATACTCGCGACGGGCACCCAGAACGGCAGGCCCTGCCACTTGTAGTTCGAGTTGGCGAGGAAGACGCCATCGATGAGCGCGTCCAGATCGCGGGCGTCCTTGCCGATGAAGAACGGCGCGACGCGGCGCGTGAGGATGGGCCAGGTCGTCTCGAGCACGTCGGGATGTCCGGCGGCAAGACCGACCGCGCCGTCCGTCGACCGGGCGCGCACCAGATACTGGTCGCCGGCCTTCAGCAGTTCGATCGAGGCGATGACGACCGGGCTCGTGAGCCGGTCGCGCCGCAGGACCGGCGCCGCGGCGGCCTCGATCAGCCGCGCCGGGTCGACGGTCGTCGTCGTGCCCTGCGTGTCGGCACGCTGTGCGGTGGCCCTCGATCCCGTGGCCCTGAGACCGGCTACGCCGCCAGCGAGAGCCCCCAGCCGGAGAAACGTCCGTCGTCCAGTCGTCATGGCCCCTCCTGCGCGTGCGCATGCGCCGCGGCGCCGCGCAGACAGGCGGATGATACCGCCTGGCGCCTGGCACACGCACACGCAGGCGCTGAACCGACAGCCAGCCAGAAAGATCCGCCGGGGTGTCGGATTTACGCCACTTCTGGACATCGCAGTCAGCCCAAACGTCTGGTTTTGTTGAGATGTCGGCAGGGCGACACCATGGCATGGAAGTCGCTTGTACACGTGTCAATAAGGCGGCCACCCCCAGCAGCCGTGTTCCCCGACCGCTCCGGCGGCCTGGCCGGTACAGACGACATGACGCGCACGGTGCTTTCCGCTCTCCTTCTCGCCACGGTGCTGGGCTCTTCGGCGGCGCACGCGGCCTCCTTCACGGTGACGGCGTCCGTGGGCGGCGCGCCCGCCGGCGTGACCCTCGACAATCTCAACTGGCTCGCGACGGGAGGGGCCGGGGGCACCAACGGCGGACTCACCGTCAGCTTCGTACCCGATGCCGGCGTCGTGACGGGGGCGAGGTCCGGGCGGTACGCCGCGCCGGTGTTCTCCAACCTCAATGGCGCCGCGTTCGGCGACACCTACAACGGGGCCAACCAGTCCCGGTACCTCACGTCGGGGCGGGACGGTGGTTCGACAGCGGGGGCCGAGGCTGCGCTCACGTTCGCCTCGTACCAGACCTACCTCGGGCTGTTGTGGGGCTCGGTCGACAGCTACAACACGTTGTCGTTCTACGACGGCAACACGCTGCTTGGCCGTGTCACGGGGTCGCAGGCCAGCCTCGTTGCTCCGAACGGCGACCAGGGCCCGGGTGGGACGTACTACGTCAACATCGTCTCCGACACGGCCTTCAACAAGGTCGTCGCCACGAGCTCGTCGTACGCCTTCGAGTTCGACAACATCGCGTACGACCAGGCGCCGGCGGTCCCCGAGGCGACGACGCTGGTGCTGCTCGGTGCCGGTCTGCTCGGCCTGGCCCACCGCACGCGCCGCGGCCGCCGGTAGGCCCCGCGGTCGCCGCGGTCCGTCACGGGCGCTTCTTCAGGATCTCTTCGACCTCCGCACGGCCGACCGGCAGACTGTCGATGTTGGCGCGCAGCCACGCCGTGAAATCCGCCTCGATGGCCTCGCTCCATCGTCCGTCGATCTGTCCGGCCGTGTAGGTCCCCGTCCGCAGCCGCGCGATGCCGAAGGTATCGCGGAGGCGCGTCAGCTCCGAGGCCTGCACCACCCGCTCGGCCAGCTGCGGCGGGATGAAGATGACGCCGCCGTTGCGGCCGAGCACGACGTCGCCCGGCATGACGAAGGCCCCGCCGATGCGGATCGGCACGTTGATGCCGATCATCGTCGAGTTCAGGCGCGCCCCGGTTCGCGACGCACCGAGATGATGCGACGGGTCGTAGGCGCGCACGAACGATGTGAACCCTGCGATGGCCTCCAGGCCGTTGATGTCACGGATCGCCCCGTCGTAGACGATGCCGTTGCCGCTCCTGGCGAAGATGGCGTTGGCGACGTTGTCGCCGACCGAGGGGCCGTTCTGCTTCAGGCCGAAGTGATCGGAGACGTAGACATCGCGCCGCTGCAGCATGTCGACGGGCCAGGCGTTGGTGTCGCCGATGCGGCCCTGGGCCTTGCCCTTGCCCTCGATCACCTCGAGGATGTCCGGGCGCCCGGGGAGCCACTGGGACGTCAGCGCCCGGCCCACCAGCACCTGATCCGGATGGATCGACAGCCAGCCGTCGGCGTACTGATGCGAGAAGCCCGCCTGCGTGACCACGGCCCAGGCCTCCTCGAGGGTGACCTTGGCCATGCGGTCGAGGATCGCGTCCGGCACCTTCGGGCGTCCATCGGGCAGGCGGTCGCCGGTCCAGTCGGGCGTGTACTCGACCAGCTGCGCGCTGGTGAGGACACCAGGCTGTGCGAGTGCGGCCGATGGGCTCGCCAGCACCGTCAGCATGAGCAGGGCCATTCGTGGGAACGTGCGCATCCGCGGGCTCCTCTTCGCGTCAGGTTGAGGTACTCTCCGAGGCCAACACAGTACACGAGAGGACCTATGGACAAGCACACTGCGGATCGCCGTGCGTTTCTCGCTGCGCTGGCCGTCTCGGGCGCGGCCGCCGCGTCGCCACTCTCCGCCTTCACCCAGGCCGTCGACAGGGCGCCGAAGGCCTCGGCGCCGTCGGCGCTGCGTATCACCGAGGTCAAGTGCGGGTACGTCCGCGGCAGCCTCTTCGTCAAGATCCACACCAACCAGGGCATCTGGGGCTGCGGCGAAGGCGTCGATGCCATCGGCGGTACGTACCACCTGGTGCAGTCGATCGGCCGGCGCCTGAGCGGCCAGAGTCCGCTCAACGTGCACCGTCTCTTCGAGCAACTGAGGAAGGGCGCGGTCTTCGGCGGCGGCCAGGCGGGCATGTTCGTCGCCGTGTTGAGCGCCGTGGAGACGGCGCTGTGGGACCTGGCCGGCAAGGCGCTCGGCATGCCGGTCTACCAACTGCTCGGCGGCAAGTTCCGCGATCGCATTCGCGTCTATCTCGATACGGCCCTGTATCAGTCGAAGCTGCCGACGCCCGAGCAGTTCGCCGCGGCCGCCTTGCAGGCCGCCGCCGACGGCTACACCGCCATCAAGTTCGACCTCGATCAGGCGACGGATCCGAACAAGTACGACACGTTCAACTGGACCGCCAGCCCGGGTGAAGTGCAACGCATGGTGGACCAGCTCACCGCCGCACGTGAGGCGGTGGGCCCGAAGGTCGATATCTGCGGCGACATGCACGCGCGGTACGACTACCCGACGGCGCAGCGGGTGGCCGAGCGCCTGGAGCCGCTCAACCTGATGTGGCTCGAGGAGCCCGTGCCGGCCGAGAACATCGACGCGCTCAAGCGCGTGGCCGACGAGACGCGCACGCCCATCTGCGCCGGCGAGAACGTCTACCTCGCGCACGGCTTCCGCCCGATGCTCGAGGCCGGCGCGGTGGACATCATCATGCCCGACCTGCAGAAGGCCGGCGGGCTCGGCGAGGGGCAGCGGATTGCCAACCTCGCCGACCTGCACTACGTCCCCTTCGCGCCGCACATGGTGGCGTCGTACCTCGGCGCCATGGCCGCCTGCCATGTGTGCGCGGCGGTGCCGAACTTCATGATTCTCGAGTGGCAGACCTACTTCGACACCAACCCGCTCTACAAGGAGATCGTGACGTACAGCGGCCCGCAGGTGGAGAAGGGCTTCATCACGCTCTCCGAGGCGCCAGGCATCGGCGTCGAGATCAACGAGGAGGGCATGCGCAAGCACGCCCTGCCAGGGGTCCCGTTCTTCGCCTGACGCAGCCCGAACAGGCCGTAGGCGTAGATGCGATCGGAGGACTCGCCACTCAGCAGCGTCTGGATGGCGAACATGGTGAACAGGTCGGCGGGGGCCAACCGCTCAGTCCACCTCGGCCAGCGTCATCGGTCGACTGCGTGTTGCCGTGATTCCGGGAGGGGCGATGGAAGAACCACACGTATCCACGTGGCCACTGGTGATGACGGTGGCCGCGTGCGGCCTGGTCTCGCTCGCGCTGCTGGGCCTGGCCCACAGCCAGCTCGTTGGCCGCCTCGACCTGTTGTATCTCGAGGTGGCCAAGACCGCGCTGAACCTCCTCTTCGTGGGCATTGCCGCGATGCTGGCCCGAACGGTCGTGGACCGCTACGTCGCGGCGCGTGAACGCGAACGCGCGGCCCTCGAACGGCGCGAGGCCGAAGCCAGCGCGGCTCACGCGCGGCGTCTCGCAGCCCTGACGACGCTGACCAGTAGCTACTGGAACGTGAGGAAGTGCCTCACGATCATCGATGCCCACCGCTCCGCCAAGTCCTACGGCGAACAGATACGCCTGATCATCGATCACCGGCTGGACCTGCAGCAGCTCGACAACGACATCTGCGCTGGCATGCATGCGCTCGAGCAGCCGTTCAGAATCGGCAATGCGATTCGTGCGCTGGATGCCCAGCTCGCTCGCCTGACCGACGAGTGGCGAGAGAAGTACCTCATGCTGTCGCAGCAGCAGAAGGCAGACGAACTGGTCGGCCCGGAGGCCAAGAAGGTGCCCGCTGCCATCGAGGCCCTGCCCGTACTCGAGGCCTTGCGGGCCGACAAGGCTCCGGCCCTGCACACGCCGTTCGAAGACGCGGCGGGGCTCATTCGGCGCCAGGTGTTTCCCCTCGAAAGCGAAGGCGAGGCACCCGTGAACACAGGCGGCGGGGGGGCACCGCGCGTGGCATAGAATGCCGCACATCCTCCGGCTGAATCGTACGGCAACGTCCTCGTGGAGCGCGGGATCGGCATGAGCACCTTCTCCCTGGTCCAGGTCCCCGGCCTCGCGGGCGCCGTCACCATCGCCGACAACGCCTCCGGCCAGGCCGTGGACGTCGAGGTGAAGGATCCCATCCTCTTTCTCGCCACGCCGCAGGCGCTGTCCATGCAGGCCGCACATCGTCGTCGGCCCAACGGCGGCCACGAGGTCACGCTCACGGCCACCGGCCGCACCCTTGCGCTGGCTGGCGGCCACATCGCGCTGCAGTCGCTGACCATCACGCTGCACTTCCTCGATGGCGCGAGCCCGCAGTGGGACGCCGGGCCCGGCGGCATCCAGGTCAGTGGGGACGCCACGTGGACGACCACGCAGGACCTGGGGCTGGCCGCGGTGCCGCTGCGCATCGGCTATGCGCACACCCCGGGCGTCTCGGGCCGCTTCACGTTCTCGATCGCCAACCCGCCGCTCCCGCTGCCACTGGACGTCGCTCGCCTGGACGCCGGCGAGTTCTCGCTCGAACTGCCGGCCGACCGCCCGGTGGCCCGCCTCAGCCTGACCGGCACGGCGAGTCTCACCTCGAATGGCAGCGGTCAGGCGTCTGCCCTGCTCAATGGCGCCCTCGGGCGCGCCGGCACGCTCCGTCCGCTGCGGGGCCGGTACACGGTCGATCTCGCGCTGCAGGGTGGCCGGTTGCCGGCCGCCGCGCCGGTGGTCGGGGCACCGGCGTTGCAGATCGACATGGACTGGCCGCTCAACTTCAGCGTGCCGGCGCTGCCCAACCTGCCCGACGGTCTCGCCGTCGACCTCGGGTTGCCGACACTGCACCTCCCGCTCGACGCGTCCGGCCCGTCGTCGAGCGCGGCGTGGACGCTCGGCTTTCGCAACTCCGCGATCCGGTTTCCGGCCATGGCCGGCTTCAGTGGTCTTCGCCTCGACGGGGCGTTGATCTGGGCGTCTGGCGTCGGCAACCGGTTCACGCTGGCGCCGAGCGGCGGCGGAACGTTCGAGCTGCCGGACGTCCTCGGCATGCTGCTCGCGCGGCTGGAATGGGGACAGTCGCCGCTCACCCTCAGCCAGATCCGCGATGCCGCGGAGGGCAGCCTGCCGGAACTGGAGTGGCAGGCGCTCTTTGCCGATCTCGTGCCCAACCCGCTGCCGGCCACGGTTGCCGCGTGGGATGCCTTCGAGGTCGCGCTGCGTGGCGCGCTCGAGGCGGCCATCGCCGGTGGGATGGACGCGGCCCGCGTCTTCGCGATGGCCTTCCGCGGATTCGCTGCGGCGCCTGACGCGATCATCGAGCGTCTCTGGGCGGTGTGGTTCGCCATCGGCCGCGTGTCGGACCCGCTGGCGGCGCTGCCCGGCATGCTCGCGGCGCTGCTGGCCAGCGCTCCGGCCGCGTGTGACCGCGCGCTGAGACTCTTCTTCGCGGTGCCGACGGCCGGCGTCGACCCGGGGCGCCTCTTCGCCCCACTGCTCGACCATCTCGGGGCGCACCTGCATCCGTCGGCGTTCGATCTGTGGGGCCACGTCGTCATCAACGCCGTCGCCCACACGCCAGAGGGCGACCTCCACCTCGTCGTGCTGAAGGTGGTCAGCGCGATCCTCGCGGCGCCATGGTTGCAGCCGCTGTGGTCGGCCATCCAGACGGCGGAGGTGGCGGCCATCTTCGCGCTCTTCGCCAACGCCAACCTGTTCGGCGTGGACGTGATGCTGGCATTCACGGTGTTGCTGCTCGCCGCGGCCTCGCGCGGCCTGCGCGACTTCTTCCGCGGCACCGAGCCGTTCGCCAGCCTCCTGCAGGCCATCGTCAACTTCATGTCGACGCCGTGGGACGAACTGGACTGCGGCCGCTTCCTGACGTTCCTGCAGTACATGGTCTTTCCGCCCGCCGGGCTGACACCGGAACAGCGTCGTGCTCGCGAGGAGCGCATCCTGTGCGCCGCCAACGCCCAGCCGCTGTTCGGCATCTTCCTCGCGGTCTGCTACCTGCCGGTCGCGTTCCTGGTCAACCCCAACGACGCGCTCGACCTGACGCAGCGGCCCATCAACACCGAGGCCGGTCGCAAGGTGAAGACCTTCGACAAGGGCAAGTACCTCATCCTCAGCGACATCCATCGCGACACGCGCCGCGACAAGCTGCCGCCGTTGCAGGTCGGCTCGACCTACCACTTCTCCAACAACAAGGACCTGTTCGTTCGCGTGCTCGACTGGGCGAAGGCCGGTGGCTTCACCGTGCTCGAGGGCGGCGACTGCGAGGAACTGTGGTTCATCCGCGACCCGCTCGACCATCCGGTACCCGACCCCGGCACTGGCTACACCGGCTTCAAGAAGCAGCTCCAGGAGACGCTTGAGACGCACGCCGACGTCTACGACCGGCTCCGCGCGCTGCACCATGCCGGCCGCTACTTCCGGATCTTCGGCAACCACGACTCCTACCTGCGCGATCCGGACATGCTGGCGCTCCTCAAGGAGGTGATGGAGAAGCCCGTCAACGGTGTCGCCGGCAAGCCCTTCGACGTCTACGACTTCTTCGTCATCGACGGCGTCAAGCGGATGACCGAGAGTCGCCTCTTCGAGACGGTCGGCCGCGACGGCACGCTCTCGCTCGACACGCTGCCGGAGAGCATCGGGCTGGGGATGGATTCGCGCGACTACACGCAATCGTGTCGCATGCTGGTGACGCACGGGCACCAGTGGGACTTCTTCAACTGCGACAGCAACAACTGGCTGGGCAAGTTGATCAGCAACGCCGTGGCGACGCCGTTGGACCGCGCCATGGATCTGGCGATCGACGCCCGCGGCCTGGCGATGTCAGGCAGCCCCACCCTCGACTTCCGCGACGCGCTCGCCACGCTGTTCCTGTTCGACAACTGGCCCGGGCGGGAGCCGGCCATCAGGTTCGCCCACAGTGTGCAGCATCTGCCCAACGGCGCGCGTATCCTGTCGGACGGGCTGATGTACCGCGAGAGCGTCGCGGCCATCCTCGGCACCAAGTTCGCCGCCATCAACTTCCGGGCGTCGTCGGGCGTCGAGATCACCCCGCAGCAGTCGATGGCCGACGTGCGTGCCGGCCGCCTCGATCTCTTCGAGTACGCCGAGCGCCATCACTCGCACCACCTCTGCATCGGGCACACCCACAACCCGCAGAGCCAGCCCTACTTCCGGCTGCTGCCCTTCGTGCAGGAGCTGCCGGCGGTCCGCGACCTGGTGACGACACTCGACGCGTTCTTCCCAATCAAGAGCCAGTACTTCAACAGCGGCACCTGCGGCTGGATGGACGGCGTGGTGTGGGGAGTGCTCATCGACGGCGACCTGCCCGCCGATCAGCAGCCGCATCAGGCGCGCCTCGTCTTCTGGACCCACAACTCGGTCGAACCCGAGCGCATGGACTGGGAGCTGTCGATGCTGGATCCGGCAACCAAGGCGGCCATTGCCGCCCGCTTCCCGGCCTTCCACGCGCCGCGCGATGTCGAGGAGCTCACCGGCTTTCTCGAGGAGCTGTTCAGTCCGGTTGGTGATCTGCTCGCCAACTTCGGCTTCCCGCTCGGTTCGGGCAGCGACCGTGACCGCCTGAGGCTGACCTTCCCGATGCCGCCCGAAGCCATGCTGCCGGCGATGGATCGCGCCGCCTCGGAGACGACCCCCGTGGTGCTCGACCTGACCGATGCCGACGGCCGCGATCCCGCGCAGTTGGCCGCCGTGGTCGACAAGGTTCAGGCCTTCGCCATGGGCGCCCTCATGGCCGCCATGGGGCGCGGGCGCACCGAATCGACCGCGGCTCGCCGCGATTTCGTTCTGCGCCTGCCGGCCGGCGCCGCAGAGCCCCAGCGGATCGGCGCGTTCGCGGCCGAGATGGCCACCATGCCCGGCGCGGATCCTGCGCTGGCCCTGACGGTGGCCAGCCTGATGGCGCACCTGATCGAGGACTTCCCGCGCAACCTGCCGTTCTTCGGGACCGGCCTCGATCGCCTCGCGCCGCTGCAGCGCCTCGCGCTGTCGCCGCAGCCGGTCATCGCCGCAGCGATGTCCGTGCTGCCGCTGGTCAAGTTCGCCGGTCCGGCGGCCAACCCGCTGTGTCAGCCCATCGCCTTCCGCGCTGCGTTCAACGGCCACGAGCAGCTGGAGTTCACACTCACCGTGGGGGCGTGAGATGCCGGATGGAACGCTCAGGCTCCACGAGATCACCCTGCTGCAGGTGCCGGCGGCTGCCGGGCAAGCGGCGCGCCTCGCGCTCGAGATCTCCGGGGATCGCCATGGCGTGAGTCTGCTGGTCGGTGTCGGCAGCGCGCCCGACCTGGATCACCTGCTCGGTGATGATCCCCTCGATCAGTCGCTCCGGCAGGCAGCGCTCGGCGCCTCTGGCGGGGTCTGGTTCGGCACGGGCCTCGACGCGACGATGACCGGCGGTCTCCCGGATCGCCCCGTCTGGTTCGCGGTGGTGCGCGGCGATCGGATCGACGTGCTCGGCATCCAGCCCGTCGCGCCGTCCCTTGGCGTGGCTGGCGTGCTCGATGTCGAGGGGCGCTGCGTGCTGCGCACGCGCATCTCGACCAGGTCCGGGTCCGTCATCCGGGCCGAATGCACCCTGGCCGGTCGCCTGCGCTTCAGCGCCGACCTCGGCCCGCTCCGGATCACGAACGCCTCGGCTGGCTTCGAGCTCACGGCGGCGACGGCGTCGCTCGACCGGGCCTGGACGGGCACCCTCGCGTGCACCGTCGATACGCAGGGCGCACTGAACGTCTTCGGCGTGAACGTGCAGGCGCAGCAGGCCATCGAACTCACTGCCCGCTGCCACGCCGCACCCGGCGCCACGGCCTTCGTCATCGACGCGCTCGAGTACCGGCACACGCTATCGGACATCCGCTTCGCCAGCGGCGCAGTGCAGGTCGAAGCGCTGTCGCTCGCCGCGCGCCTCGGCGCCTGGGATGCCGGCGGCTTCGCGTCGTTCGAGGCCTCTGGCGCCGGCCTGGTCACGCTGCCCGCGGCCTTTGGCCCCGCGATCTCCGGCTCGCCCTCGCGACTCGAGGCGTCACTCCAGGTCCGGTGTCGACGCCAGGGACGTGGCTACAGCACCAGCCTCGAGGGGCAGGTGCAGGGCCTGCGCCTGCCGGCCGTGATCAATCCGCTCGGTCTCTCGGCCGCAACGATGCGGTTGCGCATCGATGGGGCAGACGTCCGTCTGGATGCCTCGATGCGCCAGTCGTGGCGGCAGGTCGCGGTCCGCCTCCGCACTGCGGGCATCGTCCAGTTGCCGGAGGCCACCGGGCTGCCCGACCTCGAGTGTGGCTTCCGTATCGAGCGGGCCGGATCGTCGGTGCGCGTCGCGCTCACGCTCGACGTCCTGGCGACCGGCCAGTTGTGGGTGCTGCCCTGGGCCATCGCCGACTGGCGCATCCGTCTGGTGGCCAGGCTCGCATCCAACGCGTGGTCGTGGGGCGCCGAGGGGACGGGACTGGTCTCGTCGCTGGCCCCGGTGGCGGCGATCCTGCCGCTGTCGCGAACACCGTGCACGTTCTCGCTGGCAGCCGTGGCGGGTGCGCCGCCGGTGCTGCGCCTCGCCGTCGCCGGCAACCTGCCGGCGATCGGCCTGCCGCCGTTCCGGCCCGGTGGCGCGTCGATGCCCCTGCTCCAGCCGCTCTCGATCGCGATGTCGCTGTCGACGAGTCTGACGGTGAGCGTGCAGGTGCGCCTGCTGGCCACACTTGCCGGCATCTCGGGCGCCGCGGCGCTTCCGCCGGACTGGGACCAGTTCCTCTGGCCGCTGGTCAGTGCGGTAGGCACTGCGACGGGGACCCTCACGATCTCGCTGCCCGCCACCGGGACTGGCGACGCCCGTCTGGCGGTCACCTTCGATGCGCCGTCCAGCGCCGCCGCATTCGACCCGTTGCGAGCGCTCGCGCGCTTGCTGCCGTCGCCGCCGTCGTCTGCGGCGGCCTCGCATCCGTCGCCGCCGCTGCTGACCATCACCCCGCGCCAGATCGCGTTGGTCGCCGACCTGCCCGCCACGGGCGAGCCGGTAATCGAGCTGCGCGCGTCGGCGGAGGCGGCGATCCTCGGCGAGACCTTCGACGCGCAGGTGACCTTCGCGGTCCGTCAGGACGCGCCGGAGGTGTCGATTCGTGCCGCGCAGCACGACCCCATCCTGATCCGCATCCCGACGCCTGGCAACGGCGCGCTGCTCGCCACGCTCCAGGTCGACTTCGACCGTGTCCTCGCCATGTATGCGATCTCCGCGGGGCCACGCCGCGCGCAGATGACCACCGTGCGGCAGCAGCTCGCGGCGCTCTTCGGTGATGCGACGCACGACACGCTCATGGCGTTCGAGATCGTCGATCTGGCGATCGCCTTCCGCGCCACCGCGGCCGATCCGATCGCCATCAGCGGCGGCATCAGGCTGGTCCAGTACCCGCCCGTGCTCGATGGACTGCTCGGCGGCCCATCGCCGACGCTGACGCTGGGCACGTCAGGTACCAGCGTCTTCGTCGAGATGGCGTCCGCGGGGGCGCAGACCGAGCCGTTGGCGTCGATCCCCGTCGGCGGGCGCGGCCACGTCAAGGTCTTCCTGCACAACCTGCGCATCGGCTATCGGTGGGATCCCTCGGCGGTGGAGTTCGCGCTGGCCTCCACGATCGACGCGCCTGACCTGCCGTTTGCCGGGGGAGTCGGGTTGCTCCTGCCGCGGCGGTCGACCATCGATGTCGCCATCGCGGCGCCCGCGCCGCCCCCCGTGCCGATTCCGCAGTGGCGCGCCGACTTCATCGGTCAGGACCGCCAGCCGTCCAATCGTGGCATCCAGCTCGTGTTCGGCCAGAGCGAGCAGAACCGTGCGCTGACCCTGTACCTGCGCGAGACGGTGTTCAGCCCGACGTTCTACTTCCTCATGCCGGGCTGCAGGATCGACGGTGGCGCCTATCTCGGCGCTCGCCCCCAGGACCGTGGCCCGAGCACCTTCCACTGCGAGTTCCGGCTCGGCGGGGCGCAGTGGATCACGATGAGTCCGGTGATGGGACTGCTGCTGAACCCACTCGCCGCCTTGCCGCCGTTCCTGACCGCGAACCCGCCGTTCTGGGTCATCCCCGGTCTCCTGATGGGCGACGTCTTCACCGACGCGAGCGGTGCGACCGGCTTCGAGTTCAGCGCCAACCTGCCGCTGCTGGCCGGCATCGACGTGGTCTTCAAGCGACCGCTGCCGTCGATCACCCTGCAGATGCTGCTGGAGATCGCCGCCCTGGCCGCGCAGGAGTTCTCGGTGGAGCTCCCGGCGACCTCCTCGTTGAAGGCGCTGTTCTACGCCGAGCTGACGGGCTCGATCAGGCTGCATGCGCTCGCCGGGCTCTTCGGCACGACGCAAGGGGCGCTCACGGCCAGCGCCAGGTTCAACATCGTCGACCTGATCAACGGGATGCTGCGGCTGATCCAGTCGGGTCGCGAGGCCGTCGAAGCCGGAGCGCAGGCGGCGCAGAAGGCCGTCGACCTGGCGGCGAGGTCGCTCGAAGATCCCGGGCTCATCGTGCGCATGGTGCCGCGCCAGCACCGGGGCCTGGCGGCAGACACCGTGCTGACCGTACCTGGCTTCCGCTTCGCCTGCCACCTGTCGGCCTGCCTGCTGCTGCCCGATGAGCTCGAAGCCGAGTTGATTGCCTACCACGAGAACCGCCGAAAGAAGGGCAAGGGCCTCGGCGCGCTGCGCGAAGCCCCGGCCGGGCCGGGCGTTCCACCCGCCGCGTTCGACTGGGACCTGCATGACCGCGTCGGTCGGAAGACGCTGGCCAACGGGACGACGTGGACTGGCGACAAGCTCATTGCGCGCCTCGGCCGTCAGGCAGGGGCCCGCCTGACGGCGTCGCTGGCCACGCCGGTCGAGACGATGAAGGAGCAGTTGGCGGTGAAGGCGTCGAGCGCGATCGTGTCGGCGCTGCTCGCGGCCCGGACCCCGAGCGGGCGCCTCGCCGTGCTGCGGCAGTGGGATCTCGAATCCATGCGCTCCACCGTCGAACGCATCGTCGCGGCGCCGCGGCGTCCCGCCGACGAGCTGACGTCGCTGTTCCGGCAGGCGGTACGCACGACAGCCACCCTGGGTCTCGAGGTCCGCGCGACATCGCCGGGCACCTCCACGCAGGTGGCCGAGCGCCTGGTGGCCGCGGCCTTCGAGGTGGCGCCCAACGGCACGATCTCGGTGCGCGGCGGTCGGCGGCAGGCGATCCGGCAGGTGGGGCGCACGCGGCTGCTGGGGGCGCGCCTCGAGCGCTCCGTCGACAAGGCGATCGCCGAACGCCTGCCGGTCGGGCCCCTGAACCAGCGCGAACTGGCCGTCTGGCGTCGCGACACCACGCGCTTCCTTGGGTCGGAGGTCGACGCCGCGTCCATCCTCGGCTCGCGTGACAACGTCCCGGTCGACCGCGCGGGCCGTGTCATCGGGGACCTGGCGTCGGCGGGGTTCGATCTCGACTCGCTGTCCGGTGCGGACCTGCGGCAGTTCGAGGAGCGTCTCGTCGTGTTTCGCGGGCGGGACATCAACGAGGGCCTGGGCCGGTTCCTCGACCTGCGCGGCCTCACCCCGGGCGTCCCAGCGGCCGAGGGCCGGGTCGAGGAGCGCCAGGGCTTCGTCATCCGTGCGCGTGCCGACGTCCGGCAGCATGCGCCCGACTTCGCGGTGACGGCTCCCGCCCGCAATGCCCGCTTTCAGGTGCGACGGCAGGGAGGCCTGCACCTGGTGGTGGTCCCCGGGCAGCCGCCGGTGGTCATCCCCGCGGCACTCGTCGCGACGCTGCCGCCCACGCCGGATCGCGCGCGACGCCTGAGGCAGTTGCTGGTGATCGAGGAGCAGCGGTCGACCCGGGCGCTGACGAGGGCAGAGCGCGACGCCCTCGAGTCGGATCCGTACATCGAGATTCGCGGTCTCTACCAGTCCACGCTGTTCGCCCGTCCGGAGTATCAGATCAAGGCGACCGGCGGCGTACGCGGATCGACCAGTCTTGCCGATCTCCTGCGTCGCCCCGACGGCACCTACGATGTGCCCACCTCACCCTGCGTGATCGCCGGAGCCAGGGTGGCACTGCGCATCGGCGAGCTGGCCTTCGATGCGCAGTTCTGTGGCTACGCCAGTCCAGGGCAGGCCGCGCCCCAGCGTGCTCCGATGATGCTGCTCTTCGCCCACACCGAGCAGACCATCCCCTTCGGCCCGTTCGCCGTTCGGCTCAAGGGCGACTTCCACCTTCTCGCCGGGCGCGACTCGTTCGCCGTCGGGGGCGACACCCTTGCGCAGGGCATCGGCTTCAGGGGATCCGCCACGCTCCTGCACGACTCACGCACGGTGCTCACCGGCGCCGCGACCACCAGGGCGGCAGTCAAGTCGGGCGAACGACTGCACCTGACGCTCGTCGTGACGGTTCGTCTCGACATCGCTTTCGACGACATCGCCATCGCCGGCGTCGACCTGGCCAAGGGCTGGATCACCCAGGACCTCGCACTGGAGATCGTTCTCGGGGCGCACCTCTCGATGTCCGTCTCGGCGGGGATCGACTTCCGCTACCAGACGACGCAGGTGACATGGCGCGACGAGGACCACTGGGTCTGCGGCTCGATCGGTCCGCTGCGCCACTGCCAGAAGATCACCGTGCCTGAACCGAACCTCGAGTGGGGACCCGTGCGGAGGGCGGACGCGACCCTCCACCTCGCGGTCGATTCATCGGCGCGGACGTTCCGGCTGGCCGTCTCGGTGCCGAGCCTCGGCCTGACCGACCTGGCGATTCCCGATTTCTTCACGGCGATCGCCTGACGGTCGCGCCGCCACAGCGTTCCGGACCACGCGACGCTCGCACCGAGTCACGACGCCGTCCGGGCTCACCTACTCGGCATCCGCCGCGGAGGGCAGCATGACGCATCGCCGCAGCGTGGCGAGTTGCTCATCTCGCGTGGGTTCGCTGGTGTTGCCGCCGAGCGGCAGCACACGACCGTCGCGCAGGGTGACCCGAATCGTGTGGTACGTGCGCCCTCGTCCGTCGGCACCGCCATCGGAGTGCCGGCCCGGCGAGAACGGACCGACGTCCGCGTACGGCACGGAGGAGAGCACCCGGCCGTGGCCGTCCTCGAAGCGCAGCGTGCGCGAGACGTTGTCGAAGTGCAGCACCGCCGGGGGCTGCGGGCGTCGCGCCGCCACGACGGTCACGCTGGCGAAGACCGCCGCCAGCGCGAACAGGACGTAGGCGTAGACGCGATCCGACGACTCGCCGCTCAGCAGCGTCTGCACGGCGAACACGATCATCAGGCCCGCCGGGACCAGCCATCCGTAGACCATGAACAGCCGTTCGCCATGGTCGATGGTGAAGTGAACGCCGGAGGCGTCGGCGCGGTCCAGTTGATACTCGGCAGCCATGGACGACGATTCTACTGATTTGCGGGGATGCAGATGCCCGCGGTGCCTACACTGCGCCCCTCCCCGGACTCTCTTTTGTCGAACCGCTTTGCGGTCTCGCCCGGTGGCAACATCCTTGCGGTACCTCTCGCGATTGGGCGGTCGGACGAACGCCGACCGTCGTCGATTTCTTCGAGGGAGACCGCATGACCAACGACACGACACATCGCGACGGTTCACTGACGGAAGAGGTATCGGCCTTCGGCCAACGCGTTACGGGCGCGACCAAGGATGCCGCAGGCTCGGTCACGGGCAATACGCGTCTCGAGCGTGAGGGCGAGCTCGAGAGTGCCCAGGGACGGGATCGGCAGGCGAGCAACGACGCCGTCGACAGCAGGACGCCGGCCGTGAGCGCCGATGCCTCGGGGGGCCGACTGGTCACTGGTCTCTATCGCACGCCTGACGAGGCCAGCCGTGCGTATGCCGACCTGACGAGCAGGCACGGCTATGCCTCCGACGACATCGACGTGCTGATGTCGGACGAGACGCGCACGAAGCAGTTCGCCGGCGCCGAGGCGGGCAAGGAGTTCGAGAGTGGCACGAAGGCCGCCGAAGGCGCCGGGATCGGCGGTGCGACGGGCCTGGGCGTCGGTGCGGCCGTCGGTGCGCTGGTTGCCGCGGCGTCGGCCGTCGCCATCCCGGGACTGGGGCTGGTCGTGGCCGGCCCCATCGCCGGTGCGCTCGCGGGTGCAGGTGCGGGCGGTGCGGCGGGCTCCCTGCTCGGGGCGCTGATTGGGGCTGGCATTCCCGAGGAACGGGCCAAGGTCTACGACCAGGGCATTCGCGACGGCGGTATCGTCCTGGGCACGCGCGCCCGCGACGAGGCCCACGCCGAAGCGCTCGAGCGCGATTTCACCACGTACGGCGGCCGCGACATTCTGCGGTGAGCCCTGGCGGTCCCCACCCTCGTCGGGCCGGGACCGCCCCCAACTCCACGCCCACTCTCGCACTACCCGCCACCGCCGACTCAGGTGTGTGCGTCGACGCACCGTGGGACGTTTGCAGGAGGGGACACCGCCCTGTTGCCAACGAGGTGTCTGGAGGGTCTGGACATGCACCAGCGTCACGCGTCGTCTCGCATCCTGTCCCTGGTGGTGGTGATCCTGTGGGGTGGTGTCGGGTCCGTCGTGGCCCAGGACGCCGCCCACGAACACGGCGGACGACCTCGACGGCTGGGTCGCGTGCATTTCCCCACGTCATGCGCCGCCTCGACGCAGGCCGCCTTCGATGATGGCGTCGCGCTGCTGCACTCCTTCTGGTTCTCGGCGGCCATCGCCGCCTTCGAGGGCGTGCTCGCTCGCGACCCGCAGTGCGTGATGGCGCACTGGGGCATCGCGATGAGCTGGTGGGGCAACCCGTTCGCGGCATCGCGCTCTTCTCAGGCGCTCGAGGCCGGGCGCGCCGCGCTCGCCGCCGCGTCCGAGTCGTCGCCGGCACCGCCGGCCGGGCGATCCGCGCCGACCGATCGCGAGAGGGCCTACCTGGCCGCTGTCGGCCGGCTCTTCGATCCGGCGCCGATGGCGCCGCACGCGCGGCTCGTGTCGTACGCGCAGGCCATGGCCGCGCTGTCCGACGCCTTCCCGGACGACGTGGAGGCTCGCGTGTTTCACGCGTTGGCACTGGCGCAGAGCGCCCCGCCCACGGACAAGACGTACGCGAACCAGCTCAAGGCCGGCGCCATCCTCGAAGCGGAGTTCGCACGCCAGCCGGAGCATCCGGGCCTGGCGCACTACATCATCCACAGCTTCGATGTGCCCGCGCTCGCGCCTCGCGCGCTCGCCGCGGCGCGACGATACGCGTCGATCGCCCCGGATGCGCCTCACGCGCTGCACATGCCCTCGCACACGTTCACCCGCGTCGGAGCGTGGCAGGAGTCCATCGATACCAACCGCGCCTCGGCGGCCGCGGCGCGCAAGGATGGCGCAACGGCCGAGGAACTGCACGCGCTCGACTATCAGGCCTACGCGTACCTGCAGCTGGCGCAGGATGCCGCTGCCAGACAGACCGTGGACGCCGTCCCGGCCCTGGTGCTGAAGATCGACACCAGGGGGGCCGGCAACGCCGCGCCGCCCGCCGCGGGCTTCTATGCCGCGGCGGCCATTCCCGCGCGTTACGCGCTGGAGCGAGACGCCTGGACCGAGGCCGCAGCGCTGCCCATCACGAAGAGCCCGACCCCGTGGGCAGATGCAGTGACGCACTTTGCCCGCGCCATCGGCGCCGCCAGGAGCGGCCAGGCCGCAGCCGCGCGCGAGGACCTGGCGCGCCTGGACGCCATCGCGCACACGCTGCATGCGTCAGGCGATGCCTACTGGTCGGAACAGGTCGCCATCCAGCAGCTGGCGGCGCGTGCGTGGGTGCTGTTGGCCGACGGAGCGGCGGACCAGGCGGTGCTCGCGCTGCGTGAGGCCGCGGATCGCGAGGATGCCACCGAGAAGGCCGCGGTCACGCCCGGGCCACTCTCGCCCGCGCGCGAGCAACTCGGCGACATGCTGCTCGGCCTGCAGCGCCCTGTTGACGCGCTGGCCGCCTACGAGGCCACGCTGGTCAAGGAGCCGGGGCGGTACCGTGCCCGCCACGGTGCGGCACGGGCGGCGATGGCGGCGGGACGGCGCGCGGAGGCCAGAACTCACTACGCGGCCCTGGTAGCCCTTGCGGGCTCGGCGACGTCTCGACCGGAACTGGTCGACGCGCGGCGCCTGGGGACGACGCCGTGACCTGACCGGGCACGGTGTCGGCGATACAATCCGCCGCATGCCCTGGCCACCCCCCGGACTCGCGCCGTTCGCCACGCTGCTGGCCCTCGTCGCTGCCGCGGCGCCGATGCCTCGGGATGTGGGCGTGCCGCGCGCGGCAGGCGCCCAGGACGACCGCCCGCTTCTGCCATATCTCGGCCAGACCCTGCCTGGCGACACGCCCGTCGTGTTCGCGCCAGGGCAGGTCTCGACCGAGGCGCGCGAGCTCGGGATCGTCTTCGGCCCCGGCGGGGACGAGCTCTACTACACCCGTGTGGTGGAGAAGGTACCGATGCTGTTTCGGCGTGGTCTCGTGGGGGACGCGTGGACGGCCGAGGAGCGGCTCAGACTCATCGCGGGACAGCCCGACGCGGATCACTCCGACCCGGCCATCTCGCGCGACGGCCAGCGGCTCTACTTCGTCAGCGCGGCGCGCACCGAGACGTTCGCGGCGGGCGGCAACATCTGGGTGAGTCGCCGTGAGGGAAGCGCATGGGCCCCTGCGGTGCTGCTGCCGGCGCCGGTGAACTCCGACGGCGGCGAACTGTATCCCATCGTCGTGGCCGACGGCAGTCTCTACTTCGCGTCCAACCGCGCCGGGGGCTTCGGCGACCAGGACATCTACCGGGCGCAGTACCGGGACGGCGCGTTCGTCGATGCGGTCAATCTGGGCCGCTCCGTCAATACGACCCTGACCGATGTCGACCCGTACGTCTCGCCCGACGAACGCCTGCTGATCGTGGCGGCGCGACGCGACGGCAATCGTGGCGCGCTCGATCTGTACGTGGCGCACCGTGACGCCGCCGGCGCCTGGGAGCCACTCGCCCCGATGGACGACGTCGTCAACACCGAGCTGACCGACTACTGCCCGATGCTGTCGCCCGACGGCGCCTACTTCTTCTTCTCGCGGCGGACCGCGCAGGGCGGCGACATCTACTGGGTGCGCGCGAGCGCCATCGACCGCTTGCGCGCGCGGCCCTGACCGTCCACGTCTGCCGACGTGCCTCGACGCCGGACGCGCCGCTGCACCCACGTGACGAGTCCGGAGCCGCTGAGCACAGCGAGTCCGAGCCCCGCCAGGATCGCCAGCGCCACGAGCAGCCAGGAGGGCCCGCTGCCGATGCGTGCGGCATGGATCGGGTAGAGCGCGTGGCCCAGTCGCGTGCCGGCGCCTTCTCGACGCGCGTCCATCGTCTGCAGGACGTCCCCCGTGTGCGGGTGCAGCACCACAATCGATCGGCCATTCGGGTGCCACTCGCCGGGCAGGCGCACGCGAGCCACCATCGCCGTGCCGCTGACCCGTGGTGGCGTGATGAAGACGAGTTGCGCCTCGCCATCACGCCGAGACGTGTCGAGTGCGGCCATGGCCTCGTCGAAGCGCGCGAGCGCCACCGCCCAGGGGACGTGTCCGCGCCCATCGCTGGCCACCTGAGCCCGCACGACCGTCGGGGGCGCGGCGTCGAGCAGGCGACTCAGTGCCGGCATGACCGACGCCGAGAACGCCATCCCCGCTCCGGTGAGCAGGAACACGAGCAGCGGTCCTGCCGTGACGACGCCGACGGCGGCATGCGACCGCAGCAGCGCACCCGGCGCCCAGGACCGCGGCCACACCGCACGAAGCGGCATCGACGCGCGTCGCGGCCACCAGATCAGCGCGCCGCCGACGACGAGGAACGTGGTCGTCAGCAGCGCGATCGCGCCGTTGATCAGCTCGCCCCGTTCGCCAGCCATCAGATGGACGTGCAGATCGAACAGCAGCGCCGGCAGCCGGTCGGTGGGATGCCAGCGGTCCAGCAGCGTACCGGCGCGGGCGTCCACGAAAGCCTCGCTGCCATCGGCAAGCCACACCTGGAAGACGTGCATGCCAGGCTGCGGCACCTTGATCGTGCGTACCTCGTCGCCGAACCGTCTCGTGATGGCCTCGAGCACCGCAGGCCAGCCGGCGCGGTCCTGCGCCGCGATCGGCTGGCCGAACGACGGGTGCTGCCAGCGGTAGTACGGTCCCCTCGCCAGCAGCAGCACGCCGCTGAGCGCGACGACGAGCAACACGAGCGCAAGGGCGAGGCCCACCCAGCGGTGCAGGGCGGTCAGTACTGCGCGCATCAGAACCGCCGCTGCAACGAGACGCTCAGCGTGCGTCCGGGGCCGGCGAAGAAGGTGTCGTTGGCCTGCAGCGGATCGACCTGCGAGAAGTACGTCACGTACTGGCGGTCGAGCAGGTTCTCGATGCCGAGCCGCACGACGCCGAGCCGCGTGGTGATGCCGACGAGCGCGTCGGCCGTCGTGTAGCCGCCGAAGCGGGCGCGCGAGGCGGTCAGGCCGCTGAAGGTCCGTTCGCCCAGCGTGGACACCTGCAGCCGCGCGGAGACGTGGCGTGACAGCCTGGCGGTGCCGAAGAGATTGAGCCGGTTCGGCCCGATGTTCAGGCCGTCGAGGTCGGTGTCGTCGCGGCCATCCAGATCCGAGTCGAAGCGGCCGCGCTGCCAGGCAAAGGTGCCTCCGAGCGTGATGCGCTCGTGCAGGGTCGCCTCCATCGTGGCATCCACGCCAGACGTCGTCGTCGGCTGGCGTCGCACGTTGAACACCTGCTCGGGTGTTGCCACCAGGATGGCGCCGAGGTCGGAGTGCGACTGGTAGTAGGCGAGATGAGCGCGGACGCGGCCGCTCTGGTAGTCGACGCCGACTTCGCGGTTGTCCACCACGATGGGCTGCAGGTCGAGCAGCGAGTCGATGTCGCGCCCGGGGAGGCGGACGTCGCGGAGCACGCGCCCCGCATCAGGCATCGTGAAGCCCTGGGACAGCGACGTGTACGTGGACCACCCGGCACCGAGCGTGAGGACGGCGCCGACGTTGGGCAGCACGTTGGTGAAACTCGGGGCCCCGCCACGCACGAGCACCGCGTTGTTGGACGGCAGGGTCGTGTAGTCGTCCACCACGAGTCGCGCGTACTCGAAGCGGGCCCCGCCGGTCAGCAGGAGCCGCGGGCCGATGGCACGCTGGGCCTGCACGAAGGGCGAGACCTCGTTGAGACGCGCTTCCGGCACCCAGGCGCGGTTGGTCCGCGCGAGGATCTGCGAGGTGGCGTCCTGCGTCACGTCGAGGCCCGTCGTGGTGCGGATGCCGAAGAGCCGCGCACCCGGGACCGTCCACGTCAGCTTCAGCCCCAGCTTGTCGGACTCGATGGCGCTCTGGTCGAGGAAGGCCGGGCCGCCCGTGGTGAGGGCGAACGTCGTGAAGGCGCCGCCTTCGAACAGGAACGAGGACTGCTGCCAGTACGCCTGTGCCACGGCCTCGCCGCCGGCCAGCTGCGTGTGGCGGTACTCCAGCGTGGCCATCGTCGTGTGGTTGCGGGCGGGATCGCCCACGAGCGGACGCGGATCGCCCGGCGCCGAGGTCCCGAGTCGGCCCGTGCTGCGCTGGCCGATCACGGGCAGGAAGTCGCCATCGCGCTCGAGCCGGAAGTCGTTGACGAGGAACTCGATCCGCTGCTGCCGACCCAGGTCGACGCCGACCTTGCCGTACACGCTGCGCGACGTGGAGTCCATGATGTCGCCCTGCGTCGGGTACAGCCCGACCGGCGTGCCACTCGCATCGTGGAACATGCCCCGCTTGTTGAACGCGATGCCTCCGACGACGTCGATCGTGCCGACGCGCTTGCCGAGCAGCCAGGACAGCTTGCTGCCCGACGTGTCGCCATCGAAGCTGTCGTGCATGCTCGTGCCCAGACGGACTTCGTTGAGCAGGGACCCATCGGCATTGGGGCCGCGGGTCACCATGTTCACCGTGCCGCCGGTGGCGCCGATGCCCTGCAACGCGTTCGAGCCGTGGACGACCTCGACGCGTTCGAGGAAGTCGATGTCGATCGAGTGGCCATCGCGCGAGCCGTCGCGCAGGGGCGTGGCCTGCGACACGCCGTTGACGGTGTAGAGCGGTTCGCGTCCCCGGAGCGACTCCGATCGCCCGGTCATCTTCTTGAGGCTGGGCGAGAAGCCGGGCACGGTCTGCTCGAGGAGGCTGGCCAGATCGTCGCTGGCGGCGATGCGGTCCTCGATGCGGGCGCGGTCGACGATCGTGACGGTGTGGGGCAGCGACGAGGTCGGCGTGGCCACGCGCATGGCCGTCACCACGACGTCGTCTCGCACGCCGGCGGGCTGCAGGGTGAACACGAGGGTGGCCGCCTCGGCCGAGGGCAGGTCCACGCTGCGCGCATCGTCGGTGAAGCCGGGCGCCGAGGCGACGACGACGACCGTGCCTGGAGGCTGGTCGGCGAAGAGGAAGCGTCCCGCGCCGTCGGTGCGCAGACGAGCGCGACGGCCGTCGCGCTCGACCTCCACGGTGGCCGCGGCGATGACCGCCCCCGTGGGGTCGACCACGCGTCCGGCGAGGACCGGCCGGCTGTCGGCTGGCGTCGTGGCTGCCGCCGGTGGCTGGGGCTGGGCGTACGCCGGGGACCCGGCGAGGGCCAGCAGGACGAGACAGGGGCACATCGGGGCGGCCAGGCGAGTGGCCAGGCGAGCGGCACATCGAGACGGGGGCAGCACTGGGCGACGTCCTCGGGAGCGGGGGAGGGTGTTGAGTCGGCCAGAAGTGAAAGCGCGACTCATTCTCAAATGCACGCGCCGAGTCTATATCCGACTTGATTGGTCGTCAATAGGCTGTCGTTCTTACCGAGTGGGCGCCAGGCGGTGCGCCACCTCCAGCGCCGCGCGCTCCGCCGCACTGACGGCGCCCGCCAGATACCCCGGCTCCGTCGCGCTGGTCTCGCTGGCGCAGAGCGAGAGGCGTTCCTGCCAGACGCCGGTCACCCACGGTGCCGCCGATGGGTGCGGATGGCCGCTCGGGACGCGATCGCTGGCCACGGCGGTCAGGGGGTCGGTGCTCCAGTCCTTCACGAGGGTGGCGCGTGGCTGCAGGGCCTCCGGGCCGAAGAGCCGTGCGAACTGCTGCACGCAGGCGGCCACGAGGGCCGCCTCTCCGATGGCCGCTCGCGCGTCGGCGCCGACACTGACGAAACCGAACAGCGCCGCCTTGCCCGAGGCGGTCGTCGCATCGTGGATCTCGCCGAGCGGCCCCACGAAGCTCTGCGCCGTGCCCGAGAGCCCGGCATCACGCCAGAATGGCCGGTCGTACACGGCGAGGACCTTGGCGTGCGGCGCCATCCACGTCGCCGTCTCGGCCCATCGTCGCGCTGCGGTCTCGTCGACGGCTGGGGAGAAGGCCAGCTGCGTGAGCAGCCGCGGTGGCACCGCGGCCACCACCTGATCGGCCAGCAGATGGCCCATCGCTCCATCGTCACGGCTCGTCGTCAGCTCGACCTCCGAGTGGCCGAGCGCCATGTGGGTGACATGGGTGCCGGGCAGGACACGATCGGCGGGGAGCTGTGCGAGGAGGGCCGCGGTCAGGGCACTGGTGCCGCCGACGATCCGCATGGACTGCGGCTCCTGGTCGGAGGCCTGACACCGCAGTGGTGTCTCACGCGACATGCGCTCGAAGAGGACGTCGCCCCGGGTGTGCTGCGGGAAGAGGTCCAGCCCGAGTTCCTGCACCAACGCCGCGAGCTGTGGCTGGACGCGCGGCCAGCACCAGGACGGCCCGAGGTCGAAGCCGTCGTCCGAGGGGGCACCGTGCTCGTCGGTGGAGAGGATGCGTCCGCCGAGCCGCGGGCGCGCTTCGATGACCCTGACGTCGATGCCTGCCGCGTGCAGCCGTCGTGCGGCACAGAGTCCGGAGAGTCCCCCGCCGATGACGGCGACTGTCGTCTTCATCCGGCCATTGTCGCCCGCCGCGAGACAGCGACGTCCGTCGATCTCCCATGCCATCGGCGCCGACGAGCACAGGCGTGCCATTTCGACACCGCGCCGTCACATGCCCCGGCTAGCGTGGCGGGGCGTGAAGCGACTTCATGGGTAAGCCCCCCGTCGTCATCATCGGTGCCGGCATCATCGGTCTGGCCCATGCCATCACCGCCCGCGAGCATGGCCACGACGTCGTCGTGCTGGAGCGCGACGGCCGGGCCCTCGGCGCGTCGGTGCGCAACTTCGGCACCTTGTGGCCCATCGGGTGTGCGTCTGGCGCCGAACGGGAGCAGGCGCTGTTCGGCGTGCGACGCTGGGCCCAGCTGGCCACCGATGCCGGCTTCTGGTTCAGCCCGCAGGGTTCGTTGAGCCTGGCCTATCGCGACGAAGCGTGGGCCGTCCTGCAGGAGTTCACGTCGTCTGTCGGTGACTGCGAGCTGCTCGACGCGTCCGCGGTGCACCACCGATTCCCCGCGGCCAGGCCTGATGGACTCCAGGGGGCGGTCTACAGCCCCGCCGAGGCCGTCGTGCATCCACCGTCGACCCTCGCCGCCCTGGCCGACTACGCCAGATCTCTCGGCATCGTCCTCCATTTCGGCACGCCCGTCGTGAAGGTGCACGACGAGGCCGTCGAGACGAGCGACGGGCGATGCATCGCCTTCGACCGCCTCGTCATCGCGGCGGGCGAGGAGATGCGCCTGCTGTTCCCCGAGGCCCTGGCGGCCGCAGGCGTGCAGCGGTGCCGGCTGCAGATGATGCGTACGGTGCCACAGCCGGCGGGCTTCGCGTTGGGCGCCGTGTTCGTGAGTGATCTCACGCTGTGCCACTACCCGGCCTTCGCCACATGTCCCAGTACGCCGCGCCTGCGCGCGCGGCTCGCGGGCGAACTCCCCGACCACGCCGACTGGGGGATCCACGTCATCGCCGCGCAGCACGACGACCACACGCTGACGCTCGGCGACTCGCACGAGTACGGGCTGGATTTCGATCCCGACAGCCACAGCGGCGTCGAACAGCTGATCCTCGACGCGCTGGACGAGTTCGTAACCGTGCCGGACTTGCGAGTCGCGTCGCGCTGGCATGGCGTGTACCTCAAGAGCACGCGAGGGGAAACCCAGGTGGTGCTGCACCCACGCGCGCGCGTGACGATGGTGACGGCCATGGGCGGCCTCGGGATGACCCTCAGCTGGGGGTTGGCCGCGCGCACGGTGGAATCGTGGCGGTCATGACCACCGCGCTGGTGGTGTTCGACTGGGCGGGCACCCTGATCGACTTCGGCTGCCGCGCGCCGCTCGTGGCCTTTCTCGAGGCCTTCGACGCTGTCGGCGTCCCGATCCGCGAGACCACGGCCCGCAAGCCGATGGGCGCGCACAAGCGCGACCACGTGCGCGAGATCCTCGAGGACCTCGAGGTGTCGGCCCGTGTGCGGGCGAGGCTGCAGCGCGAGCCTGACGAGGCCCTGGTCGACGCGATCTTCGAGGACTTCGCCAGGCGTCTGCCGGCGCATCTGCCAGCGCACGCGTCGCCGATCCCCGGTGCGGTGGACACCCTGACCTGGCTGCGCGAGCGTGGGGTGCGCATCGGCAGCACGACGGGCTACACGCGGTCGATGATGGACGCGCTCGAGCCCACCGCGCGCGCCGCCGGTGTATCGCCGGAGTTCGTGATCTGCGCCGACCAGGTGCCGATGGCGCGCCCGGCGCCGTGGGCGTGCCTGCGCATCGCCGAGCAGTGCGGCGTGTTCCCCCTGTCTCGCGCCGTCAAGGTCGGTGATACCCCGGCCGACATGGCCGAGGGCCGCAATGCCGGCATGCTGTGCGTTGGCATCACTGCGACAGGCAACGAAGTCGGGCTGGACGCCGCGGCCTTTGCCGCGCTCGAGGCCACCGATCGGACCGAGCGCCTCGCCAGCGCCGAGCGGCGGCTCCTCGAGGCCGGCGCCCACGCCGTCCTGCACAGCGTGGCCGACCTGCCGCGGTGGCTCGAGTCGCGCGCCTCGTGACGGCACGCATCGCGATCTTCGACGGCGCTGGTCGGCCTTTCCGGCTGGAGGAGCGTCCCTTGCCGGCGCAACTGGACCCTGGCGCCGTGCTCGTGCAGATCTCCGCGACGACGATCTGCGGATCCGATCTGCACACCCACGCCGGGCGCCGTGCCGAGCCGGCGCCGTCCGTGCTCGGCCACGAGGCGGTGGGACGTGTGGTGGCCACTGGCCCGGGCCGCGATGCCTGGCTGCACCGACGTATCACGTGGGCCTCGACCGACAGCTGCGGTGCCTGCGCGGCCTGCCGCGAGTGGGACCTGCCACAGAAGTGCGCCAGCGTGTTCAAGTACGGCCACGCCCTCGTGTCCGAGTCGCAGGGACTGACGGGGACCTATGCGACGCACCTCGTGCTGCGCCGCGGCACGCATCTCGTCGAGATCCCGCCCGAGATCCCCGACGTCGTCGCGGCCTCGGCCAACTGTTCGCTGGCCACGATGGTCCATGCCGTCGAGCAGCGACCGACGTCCTGCCGGGTGGCGCTGGTGATCGGCGCCGGGCTGCTCGGTCTGCACGGCTGTGCCCTGCTGCGCGCGTCTGGCGTGCCCCGCGTTCTGGTGGCCGAGAGCGATCTCCGGCGTCGGGCCCGCATTGCCGACTTCGGCGGTGTCGCCGTCGATCCTGCGGATCTGCACCCGCAGTCGGTCGACGTCGTGGTCGACGCGACCGGGGATCCGGTGGCCATCGGTGCGAGCCTGGGGCTGCTGCGTCCAGGCGGCATGTGCACGCTGGTGGGGTCGGTGCATGCGCAAGCCCCGCTGCCCGTCACGGGCGAGGTGCTGGTGCGCGGCTGCGTGACCATGCGCGGCGTGCACAACTACGCGGCGCGACACCTCGACGCCGCCGTCGCCTTCCTGCGCGGGTCGTCGCTGCCGTGGCCCTCGATCGTCGGCCCCCCGCTGCCGCTCGATCGGATCGACGAGGCCTTCGCGCTGGCGGCGACGCGCCAGTGGGCGCGAGTGGCCGTCCGCACGTCGTCCTGACGTCACGCGATCGCGGCGCGGTCGTCATGGCTGCGCACTACAACGTCGAGGTGCCTCACACCTTCGACGACGTCGTGACCACGTATCGCAACCATGGCCATCGCCACTATGGCGAGGCGGTCACGGAGTTGCAGCATGCGCTCCAGTGCGCCACGTTCGCCCATCAGGCCGGCGAGTCCTCGCTGGTCGTGGCTGCGGCGCTGCTGCACGACTACGGGCACCTGTGTCACTCGCTGGGCGAGCAGATCGCCGACGAGGGCGTCGACGCCAGACACGAAGCGATCGGCCACGCCCTGCTGAAGGACCTCTTCGTCGAGGAGATTGCCGACGCAGCGCGCCTTCACGTCGCCGCGAAGCGCTACCTGTGCCTGCGGGAGCCCGACTACCACGCCAGCCTGTCCGAGGCCTCGCGCATCAGTCTGGATCTGCAGGGGGGCCCCATGTCGGACGACGAGGCACGTGCGTTCGAGCTGGAGCCTCACGTCGCCCTGGCCCTCCGCGTCCGTCGCTACGACGACATGGGCAAGGTGCCAGGGATGCGCACGCCGGACCTGGACGACTTCCTGCCACTGCTGCGGACCTTCGTGCGACCGGGGGCCTGATGGACGACGCGACCCTGCGGCGGTGGATGACACGCCGCTGGTTCTTCGGCACCTGGTGCGTGGTGGCCGCGTTCGGCACCTATGCGGCCATGTACGGCTTTCGCAAACCGTTCACGGTGGGGACGTACGGCGGTGCCGATGCCAAGGCGTGGCTGGTCACGGCGCAGGTCGTCGGCTACATGCTGTCCAAGGTCATCGGCATCAAGGTCATCGCCGAGATGCAGGCGACGCATCGGGCCGTCTCGCTGCTCGGGACCGTCGCCGTCGCCGAGCTGGCCTTGCTGCTCTTCGCGGTGACGCCGGCGCCGTTCCATGCCGTCTGGATGTTCGTCAACGGCCTGGCCCTCGGCCTGGTGTTCGGACTGGTGCTGGGGTTCGTCGAAGGGCGCTGCCAGACCGAGGTGTTCGTGGCTGGCCTGTGTGCGAGCTTCATCCTCGCCGACGGCGCGGCCAAGTCGGTCGGAGCGATGGTGCTGGCGCGGGGGATCTCCGAGCCCTGGATGCCCGGGGTGGCCGGGCTGATCTTCTCGGTGCCGCTGGTGGGGTTCGTCTGGATGCTGACGCGCATTCCTGCGCCGTCCGTCCGGGACGAGGCGGAACGTGCCCCACGCCAGCCGATGAGCGCGGCGCAGCGACTCGTCATGCGGCACGCGCTGGGCGCCGGCCTGGTGGGCATCGTGCTCGCCTACCTCCAGATCACCATGTTGCGCAGCCTGCGTGCCGACTTCGCGCCGGAGATCTGGGCTGGTCTGGGTCTGGCGGGGCAGCCGGCGCTCTTCACTGTGTCGGAACTCTGGGTGACTCTGGCGGTGGTGGCCGTCAACGGGTCCCTCGTGCTCGTGCGCGACAACCGACGTGCCTTCATCGGCGGCCTCGGCCTTTCGGTCGCCGGCCTGGGCCTCGCCCTCGGCGCGCTGGTCGGACAACGCCTGGGCCTCTTGCCGCCCTTCACGTTCATGGTGCTGCTGGGCGTGGGCATGTACGTGCCCTATGTCGCGGTGCACACCACGCTGTTCGAGCGACTCATCGCACTGACCCGCGAGCGCGGCAACATCGGCTACCTGATGTACCTCGCCGATGCCGTCGGCTACCTTGGCTACGCCGCCATCATGGTGTCGAGAGCCCTGCTCCCGCAGCGCGACGAGTTCCTCGACTTCTTCACGCACCTGGCCGGCGGACTCCTGCTCGTCGCGCTGGTGGCCCTGCTGTTCGCCGGCGCGGCGTACGCCCAATCGACGACGTATCAGGTGTCGCGTTCGTCCTGACGGTCGCCACGGCTGCTCAGCCCGCCGCGGCAAGCCCGGCGCCAGGCTCCTGCCAGGACGCGCAGGCCGCCACGGTCTGGCTGGTGACCTGTCTCGTGTCGGGTCGGTACATGACCACCCCGACGTTGACGTTCTGGCGCAGGGCCAGCTGGATGCCTTCCCACGTGCGCGGCGCGCGCAGCAGTGTCTTCCATGAGTAGAGATGGCGCGGACGGTGGAAGTCGCTGTTGGCCACGTACGGATAGGGTGCGGCGCTGGTCACCGAGAAGAGGTCGTCGCGGTTGCCCGCTTCCCACGCATCGATCAGGTGCGCCAGTTCATGCCGGTGATCCCACAGGTAGCACGTGCTGATTTCGAGGCGGCGCGTAGTCCGGTGGAATGGATGACACGCGATGCTCAGGGCACCCTGCCGGCGAATCTCGGTGAGGATGGCTTCCGCACTCTGGTCGGCGCTGATCCAGTCGGTCAGGCCGAGTCCGATGATGTGGCTGTTGCGCGCCGCCCTGAGATGGTTCTGCGTGACCTCGGCGCCGGGCAGCACGAGCAACCCGTAGCGAGCGAGGGCACGCTGGGCCTCGTGCGCGATCTCGTCTCGGTAGGCGCGGAAGTCGTCGGGCCCGACGGAGAAGCGGCGCCGCCCGAGCGCCGCCACGCGCCCCGCCCGCGCCAGCCAGTCCTTCTCCATCAGGATGTGGTCGGTGATGGCGATGACGTCGACGTGCCCCGTCTGTCCGTAGAGGTCGCACACCTCACGGATGGTCAGGGTGCCATCGCTCCAGCGGGTATGGATGTGGAAGTCTTACAACAGGAAGGGGTCGAATCCTGGCATGGGCTACGTCCTCACGTCGAGGTGCTCGGTGTCTGCCGGTTGGTGCCACAGGACTTCATGACAGAAGTTGCGCGCGTACAGGCGCAGGACCGCCAGCGTGCCCATGGCGGTGTAGCGTCGCGCCGAGGTGAACATGACGCAGCGACGCGACAGCACGACCCGGCCGACGCGATGAAGACGGCGACCGAGGTTGGCGTCCTCGCCGTGGAACTCGATGACGGCGTCGTACGCCCGCAGCACGAGGCATCCCGTCCGTGTCCAGTCGTAGAAGCGGAAAGGGCCGGTGACGGCCACCACGCGCGGATCGGCCAACTGGCGCTCGATGCCGGCCAGCCAGCCGGCCGGCGCCCGGCAATCGGCGTCGAGGCAGGCGAGGATGTCGCCGGTGCTGGCGCGATGACCGGCGTCGCGCGCCCGGGTCAGCCCCTTGCGTGACTCCTCGATGACGCGGACGCCGGCGAAGCGTCTGGCGACGTCGCCCGTGCGGTCGGTACTGGCGTTGTCGACAACGATGATCTCGTCAGGGGCGCGGGCCTGGGCGAGCACGGAGCGCAGGCAGTCTGCCAGCGTGTCCTGTTCGTTCCATGCACAGATGATGACGCTGATGGCGGGCCGGCGGGCAGAGGCGGGAGGATGGACGCGAGAGTCCAGCACCATGTAGGGCGACTCTCGCCCACACGCATGTCGACCCGGCGATGGCGGCGTGTAGGCCCGGTAAATTCGTCAGCGGTGGCCGTGCCCGATGTTCGTCGCCGACGCGTCTCGCGTTCGTCATCCCGCAGGCGCACGCTGCGAGCCATGACGCAGTCGATGCCCGCCCCTGGCGACTTCGTGGTGCAGTACCGGCACTCCCCCGGCAGCCGCGGCGCTGCGCGCATCGTGGTCGTTCACCTGACGCCTGATGCGGGGCCGGAAGAGCTGTTCTCGTCGGCCACCCTGCGCGGTGCCCAGCGTGCCGAGGATCTGGCGGCGTTGTGGGCCCTGCAGGATGGCAGCCATGCGTGGCGGTCCGGTCACGGCGGCATGGTCGGCGAGCGTCCCCAGCGGATCGGCTTCGCGAGCAGTCGCGCCCGTTAGCGCCTCCGGCCGCGAGGCAGGCGTGTGCCTGACGTCACGGCCGCACGGCGATCACCGTCACCGACTTCGGCGCCAGCGTCAGCGACAGACGATTGCCCGCCAGCGAGACGGTCGCCGGCTTCGGCACGACGGTGTTGGGAGCCTCGAAGGTGTTGACGCTGTCGACGGCCGGCGCCGTCAGCGTCTCGCCCGAGGCCGTCCGCGGCGTCAGGCCGGCGATCGTCGTGGCGATCTCCGCCGGCGCGTTCGGATCGAGGTTCGTGAACGAGAGCCACAGGGTGCCGGACGCATCACGGGCCCCGATGGCATCGACGCGCGGCAGCGAGATGCTCCCGTGCGTGTAGCGGCCGGCGTCGAAGGTCACCGGCACGAACGTCGCCTCCTGGAAGGGCACGTACATGCGGAAGGCGTGGTAGGTCGGCGTCAGCACCATCTTCGGCCCATCGGTCAGGGCCATCGCCTGCAGCACGTTGACCATCTGGGCGATGTTGGCCATCCGCACACGATCGGCGTGCTTGGCGAAGATGTTGATGTTCAGCGCGACGATGAGGGCGTCGCGGATGCTGTTCTGCTGGGCGAGGAAGCCGGGCTGGGTGTCGGGCAACTGCGCGTACCACGCGCCCCACTCGTCGACGGCCAGCGCGACCTTCTTCTCGGGGTCGTACTTGTCCATGATGGCGCCGTGCTGCTTCACGAGGCGATCCATCTCCAGCGTGGCCTGCAGGATCTCGGCGTACTCCTTCTCGCCGAAGCCGACCGACTTGTACGACGCCGGGAAGCGCACCACCGTGTAGTTGTGCAGCGAGAGGCCATCCATGTGGTCCCAGCTCCACTGCCGGCCCTTCCACGACTTCATGATTGTCTCGGTCCACTCGGCGAACCGCGGCTCGCCGCCGCCGGGTCCGACCGCGATCTTCAGCATCCGGTCGGTGGTCTGCTGCGCCGGGTTGAAGTTGCGGACGAAGCGGCTGTAGACGCGCAACTGGCTCAGGTAGTACTCGGGGGACATGTTGCCGCCGCAGTCCCAGTTCTCGTTGCCGATGCCGAGGAAGGCGATCTTGTACGGCGCGGCATGCCCGTTGGCGGCCCGCTCCTTCGCCAGCGCCGTCGGCTGGTCGGTAGTGAGGTACTCGAGCCAGTCCGCGGCCTCGGCTGGCGTCCCCGATCCGAGGTTGATCGAGAGGTAGGCCTCGGCGCCGATCTGCTGCGCGAAGTCGAGGAACTCGTGCGTGCCGAACGTGTTCGGCTCGGTGACGCCGCCCCAGTTCGGATTGAGCGTGACCGGCCGTGCGTTGGCGGGGCCGATGCCCTTGCGCCAGTGGTACTCGTCCGCGAAGCAGCCACCCGGCCAGCGGACGTTCGGCACCTTGATCGCCCGCAGCGCCGCGACGACGTCGTTGCGGATGCCGCGGGTGTTGGGAATGCGGGAGTCGGGACCGACCCACACGCCCTCGTAGATGCCCTTGCCCAGATGCTCGGCGAACTGCCCGAACAGATGGCGGTCGATCTTCGCGCCGCTCTTGCTGGTGTCCACGTGCATGGTGATGGCAGTTCCGGCCGGCGCCTGGGGCGCCGCGCTGACGACCACGACTCCGGTGAGGGCACCCACGGTGACGACGGCCGTGGCGAGCCGACGGCGAATGCGTTGCGAGAGCTGCAGCATCATCGAGTTCTCTCTGTGATCAGGACCTGGGGGCGCGGTCGATGGCGACCACCGAGACGTCGTAGAACAGGACGGCCCGGGGATCGAGGTCAGGGGGATAGGAGGAGCGGCGACTCAGGTGCGGCGGCACCACCATCGTCCGTCGTTCGCCCACCTTCATGCAGGTGACGCCCTCGTCCAGCCCGTCGATGACCTGACGGCCACCGAGCAGGAAGCGGATGGGCTGTCGACCCTTCGTGGTGAAGTGCACGCGCCCATCGGCGAACGCCGTCGTTTCATCGATCGTGACGTAGTCGCCCGGCTTGGCCGACGGTCCGCTGCCGCGGGCCACGATCCGGTACGACAACCCCGATGGTGTCGAGACCGTGCGTGACGTGTGCGACGCGCACGACGCCAGCGCGATGCACGACAGCAGCAGCACACTCATGTGTCTGACCCGCATGGCCCCCCTCACTCCCGAACGGATTGATGAGCCGCCAGTATAGCCAAGCCGGGACCCGCGCTGCCGGTGGCCGCCCCGTGCGCTCGGGTCACCGGCACGCGTCGTCCGCACACAGCGTGCGGTGGAAGAACGGCAACACGTGTTGCTGGAACCGAACGGCGATCCGGCTGGTGTGGGTGCCGGGGTAGACCTCGAACGTGTTGGTGATGCCGTAGCGGTCGAGGGCCTCGTGCAGGGCGCGGGCGTCGGCGCCGAGGCCGTCCTGGTCACCGACGTCGATGGCGATGCCCCGATAGCGCCGCAGGGGCCCGATCCACTGGTCGACGAAGGCGAGTGGGGCGTTGGCCGCGAACCTGGCCAGCACGTCGGCGCGCGGCGTGCCGTCCCTGGTCGGCAGGTCGAGATAGAACGGCGGCGCCTTCGGGTTGGCGGCCCAGGCGGCCGAGGCCGCGAGCTGGGCGCGGGCGCCGAAGGGCAGCGCCGCCAGATCCTCGGGCCGCGTCGCGCTGGCGAGCGTCTTCTCGAGGTCGCTGTTCGGCTGGCCCGGCCCACGCGGTGACAGGCAGCAGGGACTCATGATGTAGAGGCTGCCGAACACGTCGGCGTGCTTCATGCCGATGCGCGTGGCGCCGTAGCCGCCCATCGAGTGCCCGACGAGCCCCCGGCTCCTGCGATCGGGCCGCGTCCGGTAATGCGCGTCGATGGAGGCGACGAGGTCATCGGCGACGAAGCGTTCGAAGTCGCCCACCGTCGGCCCGCTCGAGTACATCGATCCGCCATGCCGGGTCTTCGAGTCCGGCAGGACGACGATCATCTCCGCCGTGCCCTGGGCGAAGGCACCTGCGATCGTCTGCGGCACGTGGATCTCGCGGCCCCACTGCTCAGCGCCAATCGAATAGCCGTGCAGCGCGTACACGACCGGATACCGTCGCCGCGTCTCGGTGGCGTAGCTCGGTGGCAGGAAGACGAGCACGGCGCGGGTGGGGTCGTTGCCCTCGAGGTTGCCCTCGAGGGACGCACCGCGCACCGTGATGCGCTCGACGACCACCGCCCTGGCTCCGGCGACCGGCGCCGGCACCTCCGTCTGCACCTGTGCGGCAACCGGGCCGGCGACCGTCAGCAGGGCGATGCCGACAGCGGTGATGGGCAATGGCGTCGGCAGACACGCGAGCATCCAGCGTGACGCACGACGCAGGGCACTGACGTGTCCGACGCGCATGGCACTCCCTCGACCCGTGAAAACGCAGGTGAGGCGCCAGTATAGCCGCGCGTCGGCGCGCGTCAGCCGGGCCGGTCTTCGGGATTGTGCCTTGGGGATTGGGCCCTGGGCCTCCGCCAGAGATTGTCGGTTCCCCGCGTCATTCGCTGATGGATGGTCGTCGGTCAGGTGTAGTCGAGGGTGACAGCCGACGCGGACGCAGGTCCGGGCGATCTTGATAGCCCCACTCGTCATCGCCGAGGTCGCGGATGGTGACCCATGTCTGTTGTCTCTGCAAACCGGCGGCCGACGGTGGCTCATCCCTGCGGCCCGATAGGGCGGTCCACCAGGCATTCCGTTTGCTAGAGGTCGGGGCATGAAGACGATGAGCACACCGGTGCGTTCCGGCCGCCATCAGCCTGTCGACCACATCGCCGAGCAGTATCTCGAGATGCCGGGCCTGTCCCTGACCGTGCCCCAGGCGGCCCGTCTCTTCGGGCTCGACGCGGACGTGTGCGCGCAGCACCTCGACAGCCTGGTGCAGACCGGGTTCCTGCAGAAGACGCTGCGCGGACGCTACGTGCGCCCAACCTCCGTCTGAGTCGACCGGGATGCTCAGCCACGCGTGCGCGCCGACGCGTCCCTTGCCGCCGGGCCGCTCGGCGCGCCGCGCGAAACGTCAGCGCCGGCGACGGCACCGTGACGCCCTTGAGCACCGTGCAGATCTGGCGCAGGGCGTGGTCGTTGTCCTCCGGCGTGTTCGACGCGATGCAATCGGAGGGCACGTAGACCTGCAGGCCGCGCATGTAGGCGTCGTTGGCCGTGAACAGCACGCAGATGTTGCCCGCCACACCCGTCAGCACCACCCGCCTGATGCGCAGGTCCTTCAGCATCGAGTCCAGCGTGGTATCGAAGAACCCGGAGTGCTTCGGCTTCAGCACGAAGTAGTCGGGTGCCGTCGGCACGAGTGCCTGCGACACGCGGCGTCCGGGCGATCGGGCCGACGTGCAGTGCGCAACAATCTGCCTGAAGTCCGACCGCCACTGCCCGAAGTTGTCGTTGACGTAGATCGACGGGATGCCCTGCCGCGTCGCGCGACGCTTGAGCGCCGCGAGGCGGGCGGCCATCGGCTCGGCGGCGGCGATGAGTCCGTCGGCCCCGTCGAAGTCGAGGTCGTTGATGACGTCGATCAGCAGCAGGGCCGTGCCGCTGACCGGAAGGGTTGCGCGATCGCGCGTGGCTGGTCGTCGTGTCGGCACGGGCGTCTGGTCGCAGGAGCGCCTGCTCGAGCAGGGAGAAGCGATGCAACGCGTCTGCCAACAGCGCGACGCCGTCGCAGCGCCATCGTCTCCGCCAGTGCAGTCCCCGCACACGAGCGGTACGCGCGCCCCGCAGGTGCGTTAGTCTCTCGCCAGATGAAGACGACACACTACGACGCCATCGTGATCGGGACCGGGCAGGCCGGTCCCGCGCTGGCCGCACGGCTGGCCGGGGCCGGACGCCGCACGGCCGTGGTCGAGCGCAGCCGCTTCGGCGGCACGTGCGTCAACACGGGCTGCATCCCCACCAAGACGCTGGTCGCCAGTGCGCGAGCGATCCACATGGCCCGGCGCGGCGACGAGTTCGGCTTCACCACCGGGGGCGAGGTGCGTGCCGACTTCGCGCGCATCAAGGCACGCATGGAGGCCGTCGTCCGCGAGTCACGCGAGGGTGTGGAGGGCTGGATGAAGGACACGCCGAACGTGACCGTGCTCGAGGGACACGGCCGGTTCACGGGCAGCCACACGGTCGAGGTCGACGGCACACGACTGGAAGCCGACCACATCTTCATCAACGTCGGGGGGCGGGCCGTCGTTCCTGACCTGCCCGGCATCGGCGACGTGCCGGTGCTCACCAACAGCGGCATCCTCGCGCTGGCCGCCGTGCCCGAGCACCTCGTCGTGATCGGCGGCAGCTACATCGGGCTCGAGTTCGCGCAGATCTTTCGCCGATTCGGCAGCCAGGTCACCGTGGTGGAGCGCGGGGCCCGCCTCATTGCCCGCGAGGACGACGACGTATCGTCCACCCTGCAGGGTATCCTCGTCGCCGAAGGGGTCGACGTCCGGCTGGACGCGACCTGCATCGGACTGCAGCGCATGGCATCAGGTGTCGGGGTCGAGGTGGACTGTACGCAGGGGGCTCCCATGGTCGAGGGCTCGCACGTGCTGCTGGCCGTCGGTCGTCGTCCCAACACCGACGACCTCGGGCTCGCGGCGGCGGGCATCGCGACCGACGCGCGCGGGCACATCACCGTCGACGAGCAGTGCCGCACCAACGTCGCCGGCGTGTGGGCGATCGGCGAGTGCAACGGCCGTGGCGCCTTCACGCACACCGCCTACAACGACTTCGAGGTGGTCGCGGCGAATCTGCTCGACGACGACCCACGCCGGTTGAGCGATCGCATTCCCTGCTACGCCCTCTTCACCGATCCCCCGGTGGGACGTGTCGGCATGACGACCCGGGAGGCGAGGGCCTCCGGCCGCCGTGTGCTCGTGGGGTATCGACCGATGACGAAGGTGGGACGGGCCCGCGAGATGAGCGAGACGCAGGGGTTCATGCGTGCCCTCGTCGACGCCGAGACGAAGCTGATGCTCGGTGCGGTGGTCGTCGGCGTCGGCGGCGACGAGATCGTCCACTCGGTACTGGACGTGATGTACGCGCGCGCCCCGTTCACGACGATCTCGAGGGCCGTCCACATCCACCCGACGATCAGCGAACTGGTGCCGACGATGCTGCAGGACCTCCGCCCGCTCGACTGACGGTCATCGCCGTCACGGTGGAGCCGCGGTCGCCGTGGGGGGAAGTCCGAGCAGGCGTTCCACGGTGCCACGAACCTCGCGCTCGTGGACCATGGCCCAGATGGCGAGGGCCAGCAGGCTCGCAGCGCATGCGGCCAGCACGAGCGTGCGCACCGGACCAGCCCCCTGCGGATCACCGGCGCTGGCGGCACGCCCTGCATCGTCTCCGGCGTCATCCTCGATCGACGTGCGCTCCGCGATGGCGCGTCGGGCCAGACGTGCCACGTAGACGGTGACGGCGACCGTTGCCGCCAGCCCGATCGCCCGCAGTGCCCACTCGATGGGCGTCGTGGCGGCACCGGCCGCTGCCGTCCGGCCGATGGAGCCGAGGTAGACGAACATGAAGGTGCCGGGCAGCATCGCGAGCCAGCTCGCCCCCACCGCCGGCCAGAAGCGCACGGCCGTGACCCCGTAGAGGTAGTTCTGCAGGTTGAAGGGCACCGCCGGCGACAGGCGCAGCAGCGCGACAATCTTCCAGCCTTCGGCGCCGATGGCGCGATCGACGGCCGCCAGTCTGGGCGACTGGGCGACCAGACGGCGCACACGATCGCGCGCCGCGTACCGCGCAATCAGGAACGCGAGCGCGGCCGAGGTCGTCGCCGCGATCGAGACGATGACCGTGCCCAGGACGAGCCCGTAGATGGCCCCGGCGGCAAGGGTCAGCAGCGAGCCCGGCACGAAGAGCAGCGCCGCAATGACATAGATCACGCCGAGGGCCACCGGACCGATCGCGCCGAGACCATCAATCCACACCTGCGCGATGCCGATCAGGCGGTCGAGCGGCAGCACGCGCAGCAGCAGGATCGCCGCGATGGCGATGCCAGCCAGTGACAGGCCGCGCACCACGGTCAGTGTCCGCATCGGCACGTGGGCCTCGTGGTCGTGGTCATCAGCGCCGCCAGCGGAGGAGCGTCTCGAAGAGTGTCTTGACGCGCGGGGTCAGGCGCGTGCGGCTGTAGGCGTCGCCGGCGCGCTTGAAGATCTCGGCCTGGGTCGGGTACGGGTGAATGGTGGCCCCCAGCGTGCCGAGCCCCGCTCCGGCCTGCATCGCGACCGTGATCTCCGAGATCATCTCGCCGGCATGTCTCGCCACGAGCGTCGCCCCCAGGATGGTGTCCTTGCCCTTCACCGTGTGAACCTTCAGGAAGCCCTCGGTCTCGCCATCGAGCAGCGCGCGGTCCCCCTTGGCCTGTTCGATACGGTAGGTGTCGATGGCCACGCCACGGTCCTCGGCATCCTTCGGGGTCATCCCGACGTGGGCGACCTCCGGGTCCGTGTACGTACACCACGGCATCGTCAGCGCGCTGGCACGCTTGCGGCCGAAGAACAGCGCATTCTGAATCACGATGCGGGCCAGGGCGTCGGCCGCATGGGTGAACTTGAAGCGGGACGCGATGTCGCCGGCGGCGTAGATGTGCGGCGTACTGGTCTGCAGGAAGTCGTTGACGGTGACGCCCGCGCG
>NZ_JALHPM010000011.1:0-68164 GCF_022842525.1 Luteitalea sp. | reverse complement strand
CAGCGCCAACAGCACGGCCGCTCCGGCGATCAACGGCGCCCGATGCCGCCTGACGAACTTGCGCGCGTGGTAGGCCCGCGTCGGGGCGACGGCCGACACCGGTCGGCCGTCGCGCCACGCCTCCAGGTCGCCGGCCAGCGCGGCCACGGTCGGATAGCGATCGCGCGGATCCTTGCGCAGCGCCTTCAGCACGACGCTGTCGAGCTCGCCGCGCAGCACACTGGCGACGGGCGGTGACGCCACGCGGCTCGGCGGCGGCGGATCCACCTCACAGATCGCGCGCATGGCCTCGAGTGGGGCGTGCCTGGCCAACTCGTACGGAGGCTGGCGCGTCAGCAGCACGTAGAGCAGCACGCCGAGCGAGTACACGTCGGTGGCCGTCGTAACGCGTTCACCGCGCACCTGTTCGGGGCTCGCGTACTCGGGCGTGAAGCTCAGGTGCCCGGTTCTCGTGAGGCCCGCGCTCGCGCCCTCGTCGGGCGAGACGAGCGTGGCGATCCCGAAATCCAGCAGCTTCGGTCGTCCGTCGGCGGCGACCAGGATGTTGGCAGGCTTCAGGTCACGGTGGACGACGAGCTGCTGGTGCGCGTGGGCGACGGCCTCGCACACGGCGAGCACGAGAGCGACGCGCGCACCCACGTCCAACGCCTGCCCGGTGCACCACGTGTCGATGGGCTGGCCCTCGACGTACTCGAGCACGAAGTACGGCACGCCCTCGTCAGTGGTGCCGCCGTCGATGAAGCGGGCGATGCCGGGGTGATCCAGCCCGGCGAGCACCCGGCGCTCGAAGCGGAAGCGGTCGGCGAGGGTCGGGGCCGCCCAGGCGGACGTCAGTACCTTGATGGCCACCCGCTGGCCGAAATCCTCGCCCTCGCGCCGGGCCTCGTACACCACGCCCATGCCGCCGCGCCCGATCTCGCGGACGACGCGGTACGGGCCGATCCGGCGGCCCTCGGCCGCCCGGTACGCGTCCTGCTCGCACTGCTCGACGGCCGCCGTGATGTCCGCTGGTGTTTCGAGAAACGCCGGGTCCTCGTCGTACGTCCTCAGCAAGGCGAGCACCTCGCGGCGGACGGCCTCGTCCCCGCACGCGGCCCGCAGCCACGGCACGCGCTCGTTTGCCGACCGCGCGCAGGCCTCGTCGAACAGGCGCGTCACGAGGGTCCAGTCGGCGCTCACGCGGGGATCTCGCCATTCATGTGGCGGCGAATCCAGGTCTTGGCGACGAGCCAGTCGCGCTTCACCGTGGCCGGCGAGATGTCGAGGACGCCAGCCGTCTCCTCGATGGAGAGCCCCGCGAAATGGCGGAGCTCGACGATGCGGCTCTGCTGGGCGTCGAGCTGCTCGAGGGCCTCGAGGGCCGCATCGAGGTCGAGCAGATCCACGGGTGGCGCCGGCACCCGGCCGTCGGCCTCTGACAGTTCGACCTCGATGGCACCCGCACCTCGCTTGGCCGCCAGTCTCGCGCGGGCATGGTCGACAAGCACCGCCCTGACGATGCGGGCGGTCACGGCGAAGAAGTGGGTGCGGTCGGTCCACTGCTTGCCGGGGCCCTGTTGGGCCAGCCGGAGGTACGCCTCGTTCACCAGGGCGGTGGGCTGGAGTGTGTGGCCCTGGCGTTCGCGGCTGAGATGCTGTGCGGCGATGCGCCGCAATTCCGGGTAGACGACCTCGATCAGGCTCGTGAGCGCCTCAGGTTGGCCACTGGTCCAGTCTCGCAGCAGGCGGGTGAGGTCAGGGGGCTCGGGAGACATCGGGAGCGAGGAACACCATTCTACTAGCCAGGCGACAGGCCCGCGATTCGAGCGCGCCTCACGGTTCGAGCCGAGGTGCGGGCTTCAGCTCGTGCAACTGCGGAAAGTGGCCGAGGGGCTGCGCGCCCGGTTTGGCAAGGCGGCGGCGCTGCTCGAGTAGCGCGCAAGGTCATGCAGACGGTCGCATAGCCACCCGAGACAGACCCGAGCCGCCTCGGATTGTCGGCAATTTGTCAAAGGAATGAGCCCTCGGCGACAACGACCAAGGCGCGCAGATCCGCGCTTCACGGCTCGCCGGTCAAGACCCAGTAGATATACTCGGCCGCCCCTTCGGCGCTGCCGGTGACCTCGTATTCGAAGCCGAAGGACCATGCCCGCATCGAGAAGTCCAGACTTTCGTCTTCGTCGGTGCCTCTGACCCCGCCAAGCAGCACGATGTAGTGACCGGGGATCGCATCGTTGTCATCCTGCGCGTGCTTGCGCGCGCCCCATCCCGAACCCGCTGCCGCCGGCAGGTTCCGGCGCTGCCACCAGACGGGCGATTCGCGATGCGTCGTGCCGCCGTCATGGATCATGTCGGAATCGATCAGCACGATGGCGACACCACCGGCGTCGATGGCTCGCTGCGCCGCCCTCATCGCCTCCATCTCCCCGGTGTGATAGACGTTGTGCAGCGTGCCGCGCAGCCCGAGAAGCTGTTCGATCCACGCGACGATCTCGGTCGGCCACGTGAATCCTTCCCAGCCCTCGCCATCCTCCACGTCCTGGATAAGGTTCTCCTCGTCCCGGATGGTTGCAGCCAGCAGCCAGTCGGCCTGCGGGATGGCCACCGCCGGGAGTGCTCGGAGATCGTCCTCGGCCACGAACGTATGACCGCCGATGGTCGAGAACGTGCCGTGGTCCAGCAACTCGGCCAGAGCCTTCACGTAGCGCGTCGGCTCGCGGCGTGCGAACTCGAACAGCAGCGCGAACGGACCACAGAGATCGGTGCTGTCCTGCTTGAAGGTCGAGGGGTTGCGCAACCGCTTCCGTGCGTTGCGCACGACCGTGGCTCGCGACATGTGTGCCCACCGCACGGCACCGCCGGACGCCAGTTTCCGCAACTCACGCCCGGGTCCGGCGAACCGCTGCGTGACCGCGCGTGTCGAGATCCTCCCCTCATTGCCGATCAATCTGGGCCAGACGTTGGCCAGTGACTGGCGCACGCTCCATTCGGGGCCGTCATCGGTGAGCGCGAAACGGGCGTCTTTGAGCGTCATGGCAGGGAACCTCGCCCATAGTATCCTCTCGCATGGCCGAGAGACTGGTTGTCAAGCTTCCTGGCGAAGCCACGGAGTACGTCGTCCTTGAGGTCGAGACGCTCATCGACTTCGGTCAGGGACGAGGACCCAAGGCCGGCGTCATCACCATCAAGGACGGCGCCGTGCGCATCACCGGGTCTGGCGCGGCGACGCTGGCCGCGGAGATTCAGGATGCCGGCGGCACCCTGCCGGCGACACTCAGCTTGAACAGCGGCAGGCAGCGCGCCGTAGTGCTGCAGGCGCACCCCAATCCCGCGACAGACAACTCGCGCGCCCCCCTTCGCCTGCAGGGCAAGCCTGCGCTGATGCAGATGACCGACGACGAGGGTCGCGTCCACGTCAGGATCGATGGCGATAGCGGCAGTCTCTGGCTTGGAGGGAAAGGCACGGACGGTGACGCGCTCCTGTTCGCGGCCGGGGACGATCCGGTCTCGACACAGGCGGCGACGATCCATCTCGCGGGAGGCGCCGCGAACACAGGCGGGTCGGCGGTGTTCAGGTCGGCCACCGGCAAGGAGCGCGTCGTCCTCGAGGCGCAGGGCGCGCGGATGTGGATCGGCGGCAACGGCGCTGGCGGAGACATCTGTGTGTTCGCTCAGGGCGAGACCGAGACGCGCGACCACACCAAGGCGACGGTCCACATCAACGGCGACGCGGGCGACATTGTCCTGCGCAACGCCGACTGCGCCGAGGAGTTCGACACCTCGGAGCCGCTCGCCGCACCGGGAACCGTCATGGTCATCGCCGACGACGAGTCACTCGCCCCCAGTCAGCAGGCCTACGACCGACGTGTGGCGGGTGTGGTCTCTGGTGCGGGACGGTATCGTCCGGCGATCGTGCTCGACCGTCGCTCGGAGCCAGGCGAGCGCCTGCCGATCGCGCTCGTCGGCAAGGTGCACTGCAAGGTCGACGCTGATGCCGGGGCGATCGAGATCGGTGACCTGCTCACGACGTCAGCGACGCCCGGCCACGCCATGAAGGTCGGGGACCACGGACGTGCGCTGGGCTCGATCATCGGCAAGGCGCTGCAGCCGATCGCCAGCGGCAAGGGCATGATCCCGATTCTCGTCGCGCTGCAGTGACGACGGCGGCACGCATATCGCTGTGGCCGTGGCCGCCGGGACCATACGCAGACGCAGGCCCGGCTCACGGGATAAATCCTTGATTCTAAAGTGGTGCGCCCGGCTGGATTCGACCGCGAGGCGAGCCGGAGGCGGAGCCGCGCGGCTGAAGCCCGCCGAGGCGCGACCATGTCGCCCTCGGCGACGTGGTGCGCCCGGCTGGATTCGAACCAGCGACCTTTGGCCTCGGAGGACCCTGGAACGGCAATGCAGGAGACCGTCTGAGACCGCCTGCCGTGTGTTTTCAAGGAGTTGCGTCAACTGGTCACAACCCGCGACGGCCTCGAGCCGCCGCATCCCCTTTCTCTTGTGCCGTTCGTTCCGCCGCGGCTCAACTGCGACCCGTTGCAGGAAGAACTGCCGCCGCAGCGAGAAACTCACGCGGGCGGCTCCGGCCGAAAACATGGACAGGTCCAAGGGATGGCGTTCATGGCCACACGACTTCAATGCGGCCAGTCGCCGCCTGAGTGAGCTCGAACCGGCTCATGCGCGCGCGCCGCAGGTCGTTTGCCTCGTCAGGGATTCGGATCTTGTTCTGCGGTTCTTCTCGAAGACGAGGAACGACCTCACATGCCTTGACCTCTCGAGAGCCCAGTCGCGCGCGCGCTCCAAGTGCCGCGCAGGTTACTCAGGCGACGGCAGGGGCCGGCGGAGCGGGCGCCGCCCTCGGCGTGGGGCCGGCGTGGCATCAGCGGTCGCGGCGACGCGCTCCGCCCGTGAGCGGATGAGCGTGGCGATACGCGTGAGTTCCTGATGGTCGAGAACACCACGCTCAGCGAGGCTGTCGCCCACTTCCTCGAGTGCTCCGAGCACCAATCCGACGAGTTCCCCGACGCGCCCACGAACATACGGCGCACCCATCCCGATGTCGCTCGCGAACTTGCCCCACGTCGAGCCGCCGATCTCTTCGAGCGTGGAGGCGCCACCGACCTTCATCGCGAATCGCGGCGAGAGCTCGGGGTACGCCGAGGTGCACAACAAATCGTAGAACGGTGCGAGCGTGACAATGCTCCCCAGCAGCAGGCTGAAGTTCTTCCCGTGCGCATCGGCGTTGCCGACGATGACGTTGAAGATGGCGACGTCGAGCAGCGCCAGGACGGCCAGCGCCGGCCGCAGGGTCACCCGCCGCACGAGCGCAAACGTGTCGGGCAGCGTGGGGCCGCCCTCGGCCGCGTACTTGTGCTCGGGCACGATGCCCAGCGCCTGGCAGATGTCCTCCTGGTGCAGGCGGCGCACGCGACCGCCCTCGGTCAGGCGCCGGTCGTAGCGCTCGATGAGCAGGTACGGACGGCGCTCCACGGCACGGGGCTCGACGTGCGCCACCGCGAGTCCACAGCGGGCAGCGAGTTGCATCACGAGCGCTTCGTTCTCGGTGGTTCCGGAGAATCGCGCAATCGGCGGCTTGAGGATGTGCGTCGTCGGTTGCCCAGGCACCGGCAGCGCCACGCGGTCATCGACCAGCACGACGGGCAGCTTCGACTGCGCGCCGGCGAGTGACAGGCGGAGGCCGTCCTGCCCGGCCAGCAGCGGCCGGCTCTGCAGACGGTCGAGGATGTCTCGCAAGGCCTCCTCCTCGAGCGGCCGAGTGGTGACGTCGCTGTCGGAGTGTGGCGGGGTCACCCCCTCGGGCAGCAGCGTCAGTGCGCCGGCGACGTCTCCCCCCAGCGCGTCGAGCAGCGCGAAGTCATTGCCGCGCGACACGCCCAAGGCCCGGGCGACGCGATCGCGCTGGACGTCCTCGGGCAGCAAGCCCGCAAAGAACGGGCGACACTCGCGCCGCTTGAATGGCGCCTCGCGCTTGGGCAGCGAGAGAGACAGCGGCGGCGCGGCAGCATCCGCGAGCCACGTGGGCTCGTAGACGAACTGCATCTCTCCGTGCTCGTTCGTGCGCAGCGTGCCGACTGCCCGCCCGTCCCACCAGACCCGAAGCGAGTGCTTCACGTGTCACTCGGCCCCTGACGTGGTGGTCGCACCTCGACACGGCACCCAAGCGCCGCCAGGACCGCCAGGGTCTTGCCGATCTGCGCGGTCGGCTTGCCGGCCTCGAGTTCGACAAGAAAGCGCAGGCCGACCCCAGCGACGGCGGCTAGTTGCGCCTGTCGCAACCCCTGCGTGAGCCGGGTCGTGCGGATGAGGGTGCCGAGTTCAATAGGCGACATGGACGTTCCCGATCGGGAACATAGCACACTCGAGCACCGCTGCGCCCTCAATATTCCCGATCGGGAATAGTACCCATCAAGGCAGGACGATACGCGGTCGTTGTCCCGAGCGGGAATCCGCTACCGACCCGCAGAATAGAGAACGTCTTGAGGTCAACTCAGTGTCGACTGCTGCAGGAGCAGGGCTACCTCGTGCTGCGCTTCCTGGCGGAGGACGTTGCGAAGGATCTGGACACGGTGCTCGACGTCGTGCTTCGCGCGCTTGTTCACCGATGTCGATGAACGGGGCGAGCCGTCACGGATTGTCGGTAATTTGTCAATCAACACCGGGACGCTGCTCTGGTGCAGCAGGACATCGATGGCGCCATGACGTGCCAGGCACGTGCCAACAGCTTGATTGAGCGTGACTTTGAGGTGCCTTGCCACGCGTCGGGCCGCCGCCGAACCGCCGCAACCGCGTGGATAAGGCAGCCAACGGTCGCAGCCGCCAACCCTGCCTTGCAAGTTATTGATTATAAATGACTTGGTGCGCCCGGCTGGATTCGAACCAGCGACCTTTGGCTTCGGAGACCAACGCTCTAATCCAGCTGAGCTACGGGCGCGCTAGGGGTGCGACGACGGCACACCGGGTGGCCCCGGCACGTCACGACCGCCGGACAGTGTACCACCCGGAGACGCCCCGTGTCCGCACCGAGCGCAGCCTGGGCGCGGCACCTTACGCCAGCAGCTTCTCGATCACGTGGCCATGCACGTCGGTGAGGCGGAAGTCGCGACCCTGGAAACGGAACGTGAGTTTCTTGTGGTCGAGGCCGAGGAGATGGAGGATCGTCGCGTGGATGTCGTGGACGTGCGCGCGATCCTCGATCGGGCTGAAGCCGAGCTCGTCGGTCTCGCCGATGCGCGCGCCGGCCTTCACGCCGCCGCCGGCAAACCACATCGTGAACGCATCGATGTGATGGTTGCGGCCCATGGTGTCGCGGTTCTCGCCCATCGGCGTCCGGCCGAATTCGCCGCCCCAGATCACGAGCGTATCCTTCAGCAGGCCGCGGGACTTGAGGTCCAGCACGAGCGCGGCCTGCGCCTGGTCGACCTCGCGGCAGACCTTCTCGAAGTCGCCCTGCAGGTTCTCGCCGGGGCCGCCGTGGCTGTCCCAGTTGGTGTGATAGAGCTGCACGAAACGCGAGCCGCGCTCGACGAGCCGGCGCGCGAGCAGGCAGTTGCGCGCGAACGAGGGCGCGTCGCCCTCGATGCCATAGAGCTTCTTCGTGGCCTCACTCTCGCCCTGGAGATCGATGAGCTCGGGAGCGCTGGCCTGCATGCGCGAGGCCATCTCGTAGGCGGCGATGCGCGTGTGGATCTCGGCGTCGCCGGTCGCGACGGCGTGACTGAGGTTGAGATCGCGGATGGCGTCGATCGTCTGGCGCTGGCGCTCGGCGGTGACGCCCTCGGGGTTGGCCAGGTTGAGAATCGGGTCGCCGCTGCCGCGCAGCGGGACGCCCTGGTAGGTTGTCGGCAGGAAGCCGCTGCCCCAGTTCACCGCACCACCGCGCGGTCCGCGTGGGCCTGACTGGAGCACGACGAAGCCCGGCAGGTCGCGAGACTCGCTGCCGAGCCCATAGGTGAGCCACGCGCCCATGCTCGGCCGGCCGAACTGGCCGGAGCCGGTGTTCATGAAGAGTTTCGCCGGGGCGTGGTTGAACAGATCCGCCGCGCACGAGTGCACGAACGTGACGTCGTCGACGATCTTCGCCGTGTAGGGAAACAGCTCCGACACCCACGCGCCGCTCTGGCCGTGCGGCCTGAAGGCGCGGCGCGTGCCGAGGAGCGTCGTGCCGTGGCTCGAGTCCATGAACGCGAAGCGCTTGCCCTCGATGAGCGAGGGCGGCACCTGCTGCCCGTTGAGCGCGATCAGCTTGGGCTTGTAGTCGAAGAGCTCGAGCTGGCTGGGCGCGCCGGCCATGAACAGGAAAATGATGTTCCTGGCGCGCGGCGCGTGGTGGCCGGGTTTGGGCGCCATCGGATCGGGCAGGCCGGCAGGCCCCTGGGCCGCGTGGAGCCGGCGCTCGCCGAGCATCGAGGCCAGCGCGATGCCGCCGAGGCCCATCGCACAGTGGCTGAAGAAGTGCCGGCGGGTCTGCTCGCCGAGGTGCGCTGCGGGATCGAGGGGAGGACGTGTCGGCATGGGCGTCAGTTGCGCGTGATCGTCTCGTCGAGGTTCAGCAACACGCGGGCGACGGTGGTCCAGGCCTCGCGTGCGGACGCGGAGGGCTGGATCTGCGCGAGCAGGTCGCTGAGTCGGCGCGACTCGTCGGGCGTGGGCGAACGGGACACGGCGAGCCGGAACGCGTAGTCGATGCGGCTGGCCTCGTCGGCGCCGCCCTCGCGCTCGATGCGCGCGGCGAGAGCGCCCGCGAACTCGAAGAACTGCTGGTCGTTGAGGAGCGTGAGGGCCTGCAGCGGGGTGTTGGACCGCAGACGGCGCGTGCAGGCGCTGAAGCCATCGGCGGCGTCGAAGACCGCGAGCGCGGGGTGCGGCGTCGCGCGCCAGGCATGTGTGTAGAGCCCGCGGCGATGGCGGTCGTCGCCGGTGCTCGCGGTCCAGTCGCGCTTCACCTGGCCGAGCGTCATCACGCCGTCGGGCTGCGGCGGGAAGACCGGTGGGCCGCCGATCTGCGGCGCCAGGAGCCCGCTCGCGCTCAGCGCCACGTCGCGCACGATCTCGGCGTCGAGGCGCAGGCGCGACTGGCGGGCGAGAAGCTTGTTGAGTGGATCGATGATCTCGAGATCGGGTCGGGCGTTGGAGGACTGGCGGTAGGTGCTGGAGGTGACGATGAGGCGGTGCAGCGCCTTGAGGCTCCACTTCTGGTCGACGAATTCGACGGCGAGCCAGTCGAGCAGCTCGGGGTGGCTCGGTGGCAGGCCCTGCGTGCCGAAGTCGTTCTCCGTCTCGACCAGGCCGCGGCCGAAGTACTGCTGCCACACGCGGTTCACCATCACGCGCGCGGTGAGCGGGTGCGACGGCTGGAAGAGCCAGCGCGCCAGATCGAGGCGGGTGGGCGCGCGATCCGGCGGCGGCGTGAGCGGCGGCAGAATGCCCGGCGTGCCGGGCGCGACGCGCTCGCCGCGGCGCGTGAAGTCGCCCTTGATGAAGATCACGCTCTCGCGCGGCTGCGGCAGCTCGGACATGACGAGCGTGGTGATGGGCTTGGGCTCGCGGCGCTCGAGGCGCGCGAGCGCGACGTTGTTCGTGCGGAACTCGGGCGTGGCCCCGGGGAACGCGGCGTAGAGCGCACGCTTCTCCGCGAACGTCAGCTGGTCGAACGGGCGACCGACGGCGTCGCGCGCGGTGGCGCCGAGCTTCAGCCGCGCGGGCCCATCGAGCGCTGCAGCCCACGCGACGGCGGCGGGCCCGTAGGTGTTGAGGTAGCGATCGAGATCGCCGCGCGCCTCGTCGAGCTCGTGCCGGAGGGACTCGGGTGCCTGTACCTCCCCGGGAAACTCGAGCGTGCCGCCGGGCGTGGCCTTGCCGTGGCCATCGTCCACCGTGCTGTTGAAGAACGCGTAGAGCTGGTAGTAGTCGCGCTGGGGAATCGGGTCGAACTTGTGGTCGTGGCACTGCGCGCAGCCGACCGTGAGGCCGAGGAAGGCGCTGCCGAACGTGCTCACGCGATCCATGACGGACTCGACCCGGAACTGCTCGGGATCGATGCCGCCCTCCTGGTTGATCTGGGTGTTGCGGTTGAACCCGGTGGCCACCCGCTGGTCGCGCGTGGCGGCGGGCAGCAGATCCCCGGCGAGCTGCTCGACGACGAACTGATCGTAGGGCTGGTCGCGGTTGAGGGCGGCGACGACCCAGTCGCGGTACTTCCACATCTGCCGCGGCGCGTCGATGGAGTAGCCGTTGGAATCGGCGTAGCGTGCGACATCGAGCCAGAGGCGTGCCCAGCGCTCGCCGTAGTGCGGCGAGGCGAGCAGGCGATCGACGGCGCGCTCGTAGGCATCGGGGGCGCGATCGGCGAGGAAGGCGGCCAATTCGGCGGGCGTCGGCGGGAGGCCGGTGAGATCGAGGCTGACGCGGCGCAGGAGCGCCGCGCGATCCGCCTCGGGTGCGGGCGCGATCTTCTCCTGCTCGAGACGGGCGAGGATGAAGCGATCGACGACGGTGCGCGACCAGTCGCGTCTGGCGACGACGGGCTCGTCTGGGCGCACCGGCGCGACGAAGGACCAGTGCACGGCCTTGTCCGGCACCTCGTTCACGGGCGCGGCAGCGCCGGCGTCGATCCAGGCGCGGATCGCCGCGATGTCGGCGTCAGCGAGCGCCGGCTTCTTGTAGGGCATCTGCGAGATGTCCTCGTGCGTGCCGAGGAGGACCTGCACGAGGATGCTCGCCTTCGAGTCGCCGGGGGTGAGGGAGGCGCCCGTATCGCCGCCCTCCTTCATGAAGGCCACGGTGTCGGCGCGCAGGCCGCCCTTCTGCTGCGAGGCGCCGTGGCAGCGGTAGCAGTGTTTCGCGAGGATCGGCTTCACGTCGCGGACGTAATCCACCTGCGCCGAGGCAAGGGAGGCCGTGCCGGCAAGGAGCAGGGGGACAGCGAACCACCGCACAAGCATGGGAGAGGATAGCTGGTGGCCGAGGGAGACGAAAGTCCCTTACACTCCCGGTGCTCCACGCTCACCACTACCCGAAGGCGCGAGGACCTGCCATGCGACTCCCTGTCCTAGTCGGCCCTGTTCTCCTGGTCGCCGCCCTCACGTCAGGGGCAGGCGTCAGGCAAGCCGTCCGCGCCCAGACCCAACCGGCGGGCCGGCCACCGAACATCGTGGTGATCTTCACCGACGATCAGGGCTACGGCGACCTCGGCAGCTACGGACATCCCACGATTCGCACGCCGGCCATCGACCGCCTGGCCGCCGAAGGCCAGCGCTGGACCAGTTTCTACGCCGCGCCGGTCTGCACGCCGAGCCGGGCGCAGCTCCTGACCGGACGGCTGGCCGTTCGAACCGGGCTCGCGGCGGGTGTGCTGTTCCCCGACTCGCCGGGCGGCCTCGCATCGAGCGAGATCACCATCGCCGAAGTCCTGAAGACGCGAGGATATGCGACGACCGCCATCGGCAAGTGGCACCTTGGACTGAGTGCCGATCGGATGCCCATGGGCCAGGGCTTCGACTCGTATTTCGGCATCCCGTATTCGAACGACATGGACGGCGTGGTCGACCCGACGATTCCCGCCGACGCGTACGGTGGGCGCGGCCGGCGCTTCGCGCAGTACATGGAGCCCAAGCGCGGCTACTTCAACGTCCCGCTGATGCGCGACGACCGCATCATCGAGCGGCCCGCTGACCAGACCACGCTCACCGAGCGGTACACCAGCGAGGCGATCCGCTTCGTGACGGCGAATCGGCACCGGCCCTTCTTCCTGTACCTCGCGCACAACATGCCGCACATGCCGTTGTTCAGATCGAAGGCCTTCGAGGGACGCAGTCCACGGGGCATCTACGGCGACGTCATCGAGGAACTCGATGCCAACGTCGGTCGACTGGTCGAGGCCCTGCGCGACCTGCAGCTCGATCGCAACACACTCGTCGTCTTCACGACCGACAATGGGCCGTGGGCGCCGTACCTCGAACAAGGCGGATCGGCAGGTCTGCTGCGTGGCGCGAAGGCCAGCACGTGGGAAGGCGGGGTGCGGGTGCCGGCGATCTTCTGGTGGCCGGGGACGATTCAGCCAGCCGTGGTGACCGGTGTGGGGTCACAACTGGACCTGCTGCCAACGCTCGCCAGCATCGCCGGTGCGCAGGCGCCGATGGATCGCCCGCTCGACGGCGTCGACCTCTCGAACACGCTCAGGAGTGGCGCGCCAAGCCCCCGTACCACGGTGTTCTACTACGCGTCTGGCGCGGGCGACCCGGCGCCGCTCGTCGCGGTGCGGCGCGGCGCCTACAAGCTGCACCTGCGTATTCCAGGCTCGAGCGCGACCGAGCCGCAGTCGGCGCTCTACAACCTGGACGAGGATCCGTCCGAGCAGTTCGATCTCGTCACGACACGACCCGAGATCGTGCGCGCCCTCACCGGGCTGGCCGAGACACAGCGGACGGACGTCGCGCCGGCGGCCAGTCAACTCACCGGCCGCGGCGCGGCCGCGCCAGTGGGCCGTGGGACCCCGCCGGAGTAGTCTTGCGACAGCCGATGCCCCCACCGTCCCCGCAGCCCCACGTCGCCACGCGCCTGCTGTTCGGACTCTCCCGCTTCACGTGGCGCTGGGTCGTGCGCGCCGCGGTGCTGGCGGCGCTCGTGGTGGTCGCAGTGTCGGCCGGCTTCGCGGCCTACGCGGTGCTGATGCTGCCCAACGTCGACCCGTGGCACACGGTGCGCCTGCGCGGCGAGTTCACGGCCGGCGATGCGCAGGGGCTCGACTTTGCGGGCTACCAGGCCATCGAAGCGGCGTTGTTCGACGAGGAACGCCAGGCGATCAGCGCCATGCCGACCGACGCGCACTACTACGTCGGCAGCCGCTACGATCCCACCGGTCCGGCGCTGCGCCTGGCCCCCGGGCAGCCGTACAACCGCAGCACACGCCGCACGCCGCCGCAGGTCACGGGCGCCGCCCTGCTGATCCACGGGCTGTCCGACGGACCCTACTCGATGCAGAACCTCGGCGACGTGCTCCTCGCCCAGGGCTTCGAGGTCACGATCCTCCGACTCCCCGGCCACGGCACGCTGCCGTCCGGGATGATGGGGATGCACTACGACGACTGGGTCGCGGCCGTCCACGTCGCCGCGCGCGACATCAGCGCGCGCCTGCCGACGGACCTGCCGTTCTACATCGCGGGCTACTCCACCGGCGGTTCGCTCGCGCTGTCGTATGCCCTCGACCGGATCACCCCGGGCGCCGACCCGACGCTGCGCACGCCGACCCGCGTGCTGCTGGTGTCGGCCGCCGTCGAACTGACGCCCGCCGCGGCGCTGACGCCGATCCTCGACCTCTTCGCCCGCCTGCCCTTCGACGCCTTCGAGAAGGTGAACTGGCAGTCGATCGGCCCCGAGTACGACCCCTACAAGTTCGTGTCGTTCCCCATCAACGCCTCGCGGCAGGTCTACCACGCCACGAGACGGCTGCAGCGCCAGTTGCTCGAGGCCGAACAGGCCGGCCGCCTGTCGCAGCTGCCGTCGATCGTCGGCTTCCAGTCCGCGGTGGATTCGACGACGGGCCCGCATGGCGTTGCGGTCACGGTATTCGGACGCCTGCGCGGGCCGCAGCACCGGCTCGTCCTGTTCGACGTCAACCGCCACGCGCGCTACGACCTGGTCCGTCGTCCCGCCTCCGGCGCGCTCGTGACACAGGTGACTGGCGGCTTCGCGACCGGCACCCGCCAGCACGCGCTGGTCCTGGTGACCAACCGCGCACGAGACACCGACGAGGTCGAGGTCCGCGAGTACACCCCAGGCGCCGCCTCGCCGTCGGTGACGACACCCGGACTCCGGTGGCCCCCGCAACTCGTGTCGGTCGGCCACGTCTCGGTGCCGTTCCCGCCCAACGACCCGATGTACGGCTACGAGCCCGGCAGCGGCGCCAACGGCGTGCCGTCCATCGGCGCGTGGACGGTCCGCGGCGAGGAGGGCGCGATCGTGCTGCCGCTCGGCGCGCTCGGCCGCGTCCGTGCGACACCGTTCGGGACCGGGCTCACGCAGCAGGTGGAGCGGCTGGCGGCGACGGATACGGCGCGTTGACGTGGCAATTTGACATGTGACATTTGAAATTCACGCGCGCGGGCCTTCGGCCACGCGCGGCGACGGCCAGCAGGCCGAGCCGCCGAGCGTTTCGAATTTCCAGTTTCGAATTACAGTGGGCCTCCATATGAGGCTCCCGCTGATCCCCCTCCTGCTCGTCCTGTCGACCCTCCCGCTCGCGGCCCAGCCGCCCGGAGTGGACGAGGCGCTGTCGCGGCCGATTCTCGCGCCCGACCAGACGAAGATCGACACGCAGGTGTGGACCGCGACCCAGGTGCCGGTGCTGCAGGTCCCCGCGACGCGGGGCGCGTGGGAAGCGCAGGCCCGCACGCTGCGGCAGCGCCTGCTCGACGAGGTCGTGTACCGCGGCACGGCCCGGGACTGGCGCACGCAGACGGTGAAGGTCGAGGAGTTCGGCGTGATCGAGGCCGACGGCTATCGTGTGCGCAAGATCCGCTTCGAGGCCGTGCCCGGGCTGCACGTGCCGGCGCTCGTGTACGAGCCGGTCCTGACGCGGACGGACCGCTCGGAGAGCGGTCCCTACCCGGCGGGGGCGTCCCAGAAGATTCCCGTGGTGCTGAACTTCAATGGGCACGAGGGGACGGGGATGGCCAACGCGTACCATCAGGCGCGTGCCATCAACCTCGCGAAGAAGGGCCTCTACGCCATCAACGTCGAGTGGATTGGCCAGACGCAGCTGGCCACGACGGGCCTGCAGCACTACAAGATGAACATGCTCGACCTCGTGGGCACACCGGGGCTCGCGGTGTTCTACGAGTCGCTGCGCCGCACGCTGGACATCGGTCTGGCGCTCCCCGATGCCGATGCCAGCAAAGTCGCGGTGACGGGACTCTCCGGCGGGGGCTGGCAGACGATCATCCTCAGCGCGCTCGACACGCGCGTGACGCTGGCCAATCCGGTCGCGGGCTTCTCGAGCTTCGTCACCCGCACGCAGTGGCCCGAGAAGGACCTCGGCGACTCGGAACAGACGCCGTCCGACCTGGCCTCGATCGCCGACTACACGCACCTCAACGCGCTGATGGCGCCGCGCGCGCTGCAGCTGACCTACAACGCGAAGGACACGTGCTGCTATCGCGGCGACTACGCCGTTGGCAACCTGGTGCAGCAGGCGCGTCCGGTGTTCGACCTGCTCGGCGCGAGCGCGAAACTCGGCTACCACGTCAACTACGACAACGGCCACAACTACGAACAGGACAACCGCGAGGCCTTCTACCGCTTCGTGCACGAGCACCTGCTCGACAACCGGCCCGGCTTCGACCCGCGCGAGATCGACGTGACGAAGGACCTCCGCGACCTGGCCACGCTGACGATTCCCGTCCCGGCCGACAACGCGGACTTCCCGACCCTCGCGCGCGGCATCCTCGCGTCGCTGCCGGCCCCGGCCGCGCCGACCCGCGCCCGCCTGCAGGCCCTCGTCAAGGCGCCGACGTTCACGGCCCGCGCCGTCGACGCCGGCTCCGCGTCCGGCGCGATCTTCTGGAAGCTCCACCTCGATCGCTGGACCGTGCCGGTCACCGAGCTCGCCCCGACGACGGGCGCCGCCAAGGCCACGACCCTCCTCCTCAACGACGCCGGGCGCGCCAGAGCCGGCGACGATGCCCGACGATGGCTGGGCGAGGGACATCGGGTGGCGGCGGTCGACCCGTGGTACTTCGGCGAGTCCGCCCTCGGCAAGCAGGACTTCCTCTTCGGCCTGCTGGTCGCGGCCCTCGGCGAACGTCCGCTCGGCCTCGAGGCCGGACAGGTCGCGGCCACCGCACGCTGGCTGAAGTCCCGCCACGGCGCGCCCGTGCAGGTGGTCGCACGCGGCCCTCGCACGAGCCTGATCGCGCTGGTCGCCGCCGCGCTCGAGCCGGAGGCGATCAGCGGCGTGCAGCTGCACGACAGCTGGAAGACGCTGCGCGAGGTGCTCGACCGCAACATCAGCGCCCAGCAGATGCCGGAGATGTTCGCGTTCGGGCTGCTGGCCGAGTTCGACCTGCCGCAGATCGAGGCCCTCGTGGCCCCTCGCCCGGTCGTTGCGCCGGGGCGATGAGCGAGCAGGTTCTGCCCGACGAGCGACACCTCGACTCCCCGCGGCAGGCGCACGCCGATGCACCTCCATGCCCGTGTAGCTGTTGTGTTCCAGCTTGACGCCACCGGTGACCGCGAGTCGCCGCGGCACGAGGGAGACCGTGTCCTGCGCGAAGACGCTGAACAGGTTGAGCGTGTGCTCGCGCGGCAGGAAGTCGGCGTACGCGTAGGTCTGGATGACGCGGCTTGGACTGGTGCGTACGCCAGCCCCCCAGACGACGTCGTGCCGGTCGGCCGCCAGGAGCCATGCCGCAATCGCCGAGCTTGGCGTGCCCACCATGAACGGTGATGCGAGCGGCCCTTCTATCCCGCACGCGCGCGATCGACGCCGGCGACTCTGCGCGCTGACGACAAACTCAGGAGTGGTGTCGCCGAGTCAGCGTCGGGTTACGCAACGCATCTGGCGCCAACAGGCGCATGATGAGCGCTGGGGGTTCATATGGCGAACGATGCGAAGCGCGACGCAAACGCAAACGGGATAGACGACGAGATCGAGCCACCTGTGGCCGACGTGACAGCTGGCATACGACAGCTTGCCGATCGGCTCGAACAGCATCACGGGACCGACCCGACGCTGTCGGGCGGCGACGTCGATGCTCGCTGGGAGGATGCCGAGTCCGGCGGTGACGAGACGGTTGGCGGCAGCACGGCCACGCCTGGACAGAACGACGTCGAGGCGATGGGCAAGGCGCTCGGCGTCACGTATGCCGACAGCGAACCGCTCGACCCTGGTCAGAAGGAGGCCGAGCGCGACGCCCATCGATGGGAACTCGACCCGGCCTCATCGGAGGACTACGCCGAGCGGACGACGCCCGAGGAGTAGAGGGATGCGGTTGCGCCATCGACGCCCTGCGCATGAGTCCACCGCGACATGGCGTCATGGCGGTGACCCATGCGGTCGTCTCGTGGCACTACAGTAGGTTGCCAGGCGGGCGAGGGCTCATGCTGGCCGTGGCCGGCGGCATCTTCACGCACCTGGTCCATCTGGCCTACCCTCACTGGGCGCTGGGCCTGCTCGGCGACACACTGGTGGGCGCGGTGACTGGACTCGCGCTCGCCGGGGTGGCCCATCTCCTCGCACGCCGCCGCGAGACCGCCTGATCGGCCGCTACGCGTCGTCGGTCGATGGTTGGCGGTTGCGGTGCCATTTCTCGATGCCGATCACCGGCAGGATGACGGCCGCGACGAGCACCGACTTGGTCCACGCGTCGAGGTTCAGGGCGTGCGACCCGAACAGCCCGTTCATGAACGGCGCGTAGACGAAGACCAGCTGCAGCAGCAGCAGCGCCCCGATGCCCATGTAGACCGACGGGTTGCTGAACAGCCCGATCTTCAGCAGCGAGTCCTTGAGGCTCCGGCAGTTGAGCAGGTAGAAGATCTGGAAGAGGATGACGGTCGTCACCGCCATCGTCTGCGCCTCGGCGAGGGCGACCGCGTGCGAGACGCCCTGGCCGGTTTCGTGGTGATACTCGTAAAGGAAGAGCCCGACGCCGCCAGTGGCCATCAGCACCCCCGCGACGAGAGTGCGGGTCAGGACGAACCGGCCGAGCACCGGCGCTCCGGGCTTGCGGGGCGGGCGGCGCATCACGTTGGGCTCCATCGCCTCGAACGCCAGCGGCAGCGCCAGCGCCACCGTTGCCACCAGGTTGATCCAGAGAGTCTGCACCGGCTCCATCGGCAGCATCGGCATGCCGTCGATCTTCGGGAAGAAGACGACCGCGGTGATGAGGATGAGCGCCAGCCCGAGGTTGGTGGGAAGCACGAACGCCAGGCTCTTGATCAGGTTGTCGTAGACCCGCCGGCCTTCCTCGACGGCGGCGGCAATCGAGGCGAAGTTGTCGTCGGTCAGGACGATGTCGGCCGCCTCCTTGCTCACGGCGGTGCCGGTGATCCCCATCGCCACGCCGATGTTGGCCTGCTTGAGGGCCGGGGCATCGTTCACCCCGTCGCCGGTCATCGCCACGATGTGCCCCTCGGCCTGAAGCGCCTTGACCAGCCGAAGCTTGTGCTCGGGGGCGACGCGGGCGAAGACGTTGGCCTTCGTCGCCGCGGTGCGCAGCTGCTCGTCGCTCATCGCCGCCAGTTCGCTGCCGATGACGGCCCTGTCCGACGCAGCGAGCAGGCCGAGCTGCGTGCCAATCGCCTGGGCGGTGCCGGCGTGGTCGCCGGTGATCATCTTGACGATGATCCCGGCGGCGTGGCAGGTCTTGACGGCCTCGATCGCCTCGCCACGCGGCGGGTCGATCATGCCGACGAGGCCGAGCAACGTGAACCCGGCGCCGGCGTCTGGCTCGTGGATCGCCGTCATCGACGCCTCGGGGCGCCTCCCGGCCACGGCCAGCACCCGCATGCCGCGGGACGCCATCGCGTCGACCTGCTCGAGCACCAGGACCTTCGTGACGGGCGACCCATCGGGGTTGACGCCACAGCGGCCGATGACCACCTCGGGAGCGCCCTTGAGGTAGATCACGCTCCCGCGGTCGTCGCGGTGGAGCGTCGCCATGTACTGCAGTTCGGACTCGAACGGGATCGCGTCGATCCGCGCGACCCGGCGGCGGGCGTCGGTTTCGGAGATGCCCAGCTTGTGGCCCGCGACGACCAGCGCCGCCTCGGTGGGATCGCCGGTGATCTTCCAGTGCTCGCCAACTTTACCGAGCGTGGCGTCGTTGCAGAGCGTGCCGGCCAGCAGCAACTCGTGGACGGCGTCGGAGGCGGCGCCGGTCGGCGTGGGCGAGAGGGTGCCCTCGGGCTCATAGCCGATGCCCGACACGTCGATGTTGCCGTGGCAGGTCCACAGGGCCTGCACGGTCATCTCGTTGCGGGTCAGGGTGCCGGTCTTGTCGGAGCAGATGACCGTCGTGCTCCCAAGCGTCTCGACGGCCGGGAGCTTGCGGATGACCGCCCGCCGGCGGGCCATGCGGCGGACGCCGATCGCGAGGGCGATCGTGATAATCGCCGGGAGCCCCTCGGGAATCGCGGCCACGGCGAGGGTGATCGCGGCGAGCGCGGCATCGATGAACTGATACCCGCGCAAGAGGCCGATCGCGGCCATGACGGCGGCGACGATCAGGATGGCGACGGTCAGCGTCTTGCCGACGCTGGCCATCGATCGGGTTAGCGGAGTCTGGAGTTCGTCGGCGGTGTCGAGCATGGACGAGATGCGTCCGAGCTCGGTCTGCAGGGCCGTCGCGACGACGACGCCGGTCGCGGTGCCGTAGGAGACGAGCGTGCCGCCGTATGCCATGCCGAGGCGGTCGCCGAGCGACGCGTCGGGCGCGACGGCGGCGATGTGCTTCTCGGTCGGGACCGACTCGCCGGTCAGGGCGGCCTCGTCGATCCGCAGGCTCTTGTGCTCGAGCAGCCGCAGATCGGCGGGGACCTTGTCGCCTGATGCCAGCATGACGACGTCGCCGGGGACCAGTTCGGCGGCCGGGAGGGCGTGCTTGCCGCCGTCGCGGAGGACGATGGCGTTGTTCGGAACCATCGCGCTCAGGGCCTGGATGGCCTGGCCGGCGCGGTACTCCTGGATGTAACCGATGATCGTGTTGAGCACGACCACGCCCAGGACGACCGATCCGTCGAGGGGCTTGCCGAGCACGATCGCCAGCGCGGCCGAGGCCAGCAGGACCCAGATCAGCGGGTTGTTGACCTGCCGCCACAACAGCGCCCAGGCCGTGTCGGCCTTGCCCTGGGCCAGCAGGTTCGGGCCGTAGCGTTCGCGCCTGGCCTTGGCGTCGCTGGTGGACAGGCCCTGCCGGACGGTGCCGAGCGCGGCGAGCACCGCGTCGGGCGTCTGGGCGTGCCAGGCCGTGTCGGCGGCGGCGCGGGGGGCGTTCGTGGGGATGCTGTCGAGTTCGTCCAAGGGGGTCACGGCCATCGGCTCTACGGGCACCTTTGCCGCCACCTCGGCCCCAGGGCTTGGGCGGATGATCGGCCAGACACGGCCATTCTCGCCTATTCCAGCGCGCGTTCGAATCCGATCGCACGGCCCCGGCGGGCGGCGCCGACGACGGGGCCGAGGCGGCGCTTGCCCTCCTGAAGGCGTCGGGGGGATCGTGGCCAAGGAGAGCAGACCGCGGGTTGGCTCCTGCATCGTCCCCGGCGATGCGGCAGCCGATGGTCACACTCTGACCGTTCGTTTCCGGGACGCCGGGTTCCGCGTTCGACCAGTGGAGTGCGTCATGGCCGCGCCGCGAGCGCTGTACGATGCCGTTTCCGCCGCTCGCCAGGCAGGCACCTGGTGGCACGCAACCTGCGACTGGACCGTCCATGCTCGACCTGCGTTACGCGTTCAGGCAACTCCTCAGGTCGCCGGGGTTCACGGTGGTGGCGCTGCTGACCCTGGCCCTGGGCATGGGCGTCAACGCGGCGCTGTTCAGCGTCTTCCATGGCGTGGTCCTGCGGCAGCCACCTTATCCCGACGCCGAGCGACTCCTCACCATCCACAACCTCTCGGCCGGCGACATCGCAAGCGGTGGACGGCTCTCCCGAGCGGAGTTTCGCGACTACGAAGGCCGCCAGCGCGCCTTCGCGGGCATGGCCGCCTCCGACCTGGGTCGCATGACACTGACGTCGACGGGCGACGGTCACGCGCTCGCAGAGCGTGTCAAGGTCTCGCGCGTCACACCCAATCTCTTCCCGCTGCTTGGTGTCCAACCGGCTCGCGGGCGCGCCTTTCAGTCCGGTGACGACAGCGCCGGCGCGATGGCGATCATCAGTGACCAGTTGTGGCGCACGCATTTCGGCGGCGTCGACGACATCCTCTCCCGTTCGGTCCGCCTCAACGGCGCGGAGCACGCGATCGTCGGCGTCATGCCGACCGGCTTCGGGTATCCCGAGCCCGACATGGGCGCCTGGACACCGATGGATCTGCGCCCCCGCGACGCGTCTGACCAGACCGATCACTATCTCGCCGCGATTGGGCGCCTGGCGCCTGGCACGAGCGCCGATTCGGCGCGCCTCGATCTCCAGCGAGTGGCACGCGAACTCCAACAGGAGGCGCCCGACTCGTATCCGGCAGATTCCGCCTGGTCTCTCGGCGCCGAGACCCTACGCGAGAGTCACTACGGCCACATGCGGCTGCCGCTCGGACTGCTGATGGCCGCCGCGGCTGCGGTGCTGCTGATCGCGTGCGTGAATGTCGCCGTCATGGCCCTGTTGCGCGCACTCGCCCGCCGCCGCGAGATCTCGATCAGGCTGGCCGTCGGCGCCAGGCGCCGTGACCTGATCCGCCAGCTGATGACCGAAGCCCTGGTCCTGTCCACGCTTGCCGCCATCGCCGGCATCGTGATCGCGCAGAGCGCGATCACCCTGGTGAAGGTCATGGCACCGCCCGGCATTCCGCGCCTGCAGGCGGTCGGCATCGATGTGCCGACGGCACTGTTCGCGACGACGGCGCTGGTGCTGGTCGCGCTCATGGTCGGTCTCGCACCGGCACTGGTGGCGCTGCGCATGAAGGCCTTCGCAGGCGCCTTTCCCTCCAACCGCTCGTCCGACAGTCGAGCGACCGCTCGCGTGCGTGACGCCTTGACGGTGACCGAGATCGCGCTGGCCGCCTCGCTGCTGATCTGTGCGGGCTTGACCGTACGCAGCCTGCACGCGCTGGTCAGCGTCGATCTCGGGTTCGCGACCGAGCGTCGCTTCAGCTTCAAGACCAACCTCACCGAGGCCGCCTACCCGGACCAGGCGCGCGTCGATCTGTTCTACGAACAGCTGACCGGGAGGCTTGCGGCCCTGCCAGGCACCGAGTCGATCGGCGCCATCTCCTATCTCCCGCTCAGCGGCGAAGGGCAGTCGACCGTCGCGGCCCCGGCGGACGTCGTCGGTTCGGGGGCGTCCTCAGACATCGCGGTCGGGTGGGGGATCGTCCGAGGACGCTACTTCGAGACGATGGACGTCGCGCTGGTCAGCGGGCGCCTCTTCTCCACCGACGATCGGCCGACGTCGCCGCCGGTCGCGATCGTGGACGATGTGCTGGCGCGTCGTCTGTGGCCGACCGCAGCCGAGGCCGTCGGCCAGCGCGTTCGCTTCGGATCCGGCCCCAGCAGCGAGACGCGGACCGTCGTCGGCGTCGTCCGCCATGTCAGTCATGTCGAGCCCGGGACGCCCTCGTTGCCGATGGCCTACGCGCCGCAGTCGCAGGTCTACCAGCGCGGGATGTACACCGTGATGCGAACGACGAGTACACCGCAGGTCCTGGTGCCGGCCGCGAGAGCTGCTCTCGCGGCGGTCGACCCGTCGGTGCCGATGTACTTCGCCGAGACCGTCGCCGCACGCTACGACGCTGCGATCGCGCTGCCTCGCTTCACCGCGGGCCTCGTCAGCGCGTTCTCCTCGCTGGCGCTGCTGCTCGCCGGCGTCGGCATCTTCGGGGTCACCGGCTACGCCGTCGCGCAGCGCACACGTGAGTTCGGCATCCGCCTCGCGCTCGGGGCGCCGCGCGCGCACGTCGGCGCGCTGGTGCTCGCCCGGGTCGCCGCTCTCGCGGCTGTGGGGCTCGGCATCGGCACGGCGATGGGCCTCGGCCTCGGGTCGTTGATGTCAGGCCTCCTGTTCGGGATCGAGCCCGGAGACCCCTGGACGATCGCCGCCGTCATGGGCGCGATTGGGCTGACCGCGATGCTTGCCAGCCTCGCCCCCCTGCGTCATGCCGTGAGGGTGAACCCGGCGCAGACGTTGCGGTCGGAGTAACCGGGTGCCACACGGTCCCACTGGAGATTGGTGGACTTCGAACAACTGAGCGGCGCCCGGAGGGACTCGAGCCCGGCGGCGAGCCGAAGGCGGAGCCGCGGGCCTGAGGCCTGGCGGGCGCGACCACCCGCGCCTTGCGCGGGTGGTGCGCCCGGAGGGACTCGAACCCCCGACCTGCGGCTTCGAAGGCCGACGCTCTATCCAGCTGAGCTACAGGCGCACGCGGAAGGCGCCCATCGTAGCACGCAGGACGGGGGCACTCGTCAGTAGGTCAGCTTCGGCGACCGGGTCTGGTCGGATGTGGTGTTCCCCGTCATCCGATTCCATCCATCGCGGACCGCGTCCTTGATGGATTCCCAGGTGGTTTGACCGCGGTGTTCGTAGCGGTCCCAGTCACGCGAGAGGTCCGCTTCGACATCGTCCCAGTCGCGCCCCTGGTAGCGACTGGCCGATTCGTAACCGTAGCGGTAGCCGCCGCGCAGGTCGTCGTACGAGCGGCCGGAGGCATACGGCCGCGTGCTGTAGGTGTTGCGCCAGTAACTGTCGTGGTCGTCCCAAAGATCAGCCATGGTGATGTCTCTCCTTGCCTCGGAGACGTTGCAAGGATCGATCACACACGCAGGCGGCAATCACGGCCGGTTTTCGCCCGCGCGCAGGCCGACGACATGGAAAGATGCGGACGGGTGCACCGAGATCGAACACGACCGCAACGATGAGGGGCGCGTGGGCGTGCCTCCCATCTCGGGCATCGCTGGAGGTCAGGGCAGCGACGCGGTGCTGGTGATCATCGGCGCGCGCTTGTTGGGATACTGCGGCGTGGTCACGGCCGGGATGGGCGCTTCACGGATGCGCTGCTGCAGGTAGGCGATCGCTGCGTCGAGCTGCGCGTCCGCGCCGGCAAACGTCGCCACTGGCAAGTTGTCGACGACGACGTCGGGGTCGACGCCGTGGCCTTCGATGAGCCACGCGCCGTCCGGCGTGAAGACGCCGGTGTCCGGCACCGACGCCGTGCCGCGGTCCAGCAGGGCGGTGCCACCGCTGCCCCAGATCTCGCCGCCCCACGTGCGGGTGCCGATCACGATGCCGAGGCCGAGCCGGCGAATGCCTTCCGCGAACGCCTCGCCGTCGGACGCCGTCTCCTGATCGACCAGCACGGCGATGTGCCCCCGGTACGTCGACGGCATGTTCGGTGACGGCGGGCCGTTGCGCGGCTGCCAGTAGAACCACGCCTGCCGCAGCAGGCGGCTGAGCAGCCAGCTGTCGATGTTGCCGCCCGTGTTGCGGCGCAGATCGATGACCAGTCCCTGCCGTCCCTGCACGGGATGGAAGGCGCGCTGCCACTCGGCCATGTCCGCCGCGTTCATCGCCCGCAGGTGGACGTAGCCGATGGTCTCGGCTGAGGCCTCGTCCACCCGGCGCCGTCGCTCGAGTTCCCACGCGCGATAGCGCAGATCCGCGTCGCGCCTGGCCGAGATCGGTCGCACGACCACGTCGCGTACCCGCCCCGTGTCGGCGGCGAGCACGCGCAGGCGGACGTCCTTGTCCACGGCATCGCGCAACAGCAACTGCAGGTGCGCCGGCCCGAGCGTGCCGACGCCATCGACGGCCGCGATGACGTCCCCCTCCCGGATGTCGGCGTGCGCCGCCGCGAGCGGACTCCGGTCGCCGGGCAAATCCGGATCGCCCATCAGCACGCGGGTCACCCGATAGCCACCACGGCGCTCGTCACGCTCCAGCGTCGCGCCGAGCGCACCGAAGGCCACCGTGTCGGGCGCGGGCACGTCCCCGCCGCGCACGAACATGTGCAGCGCCGACAGTTCCCCCAGCATCTGCGCGATGAGATCGCCGAGCTCGGCGCGGTCGGTCACGCGCGCGACCAGCGGCTCGTAGCGCGCCCGCATGGCGGCCCAGTCGACGCCGTGCATCGCCCGGTCGTAGAAGCCGTCCCGCTGCTGTCGCCAGGCGTCGACGAAGATCTGGCGCCACTCCTCGCGCGGCTGCACCGTCAGCGTCCACTCGCCGACGAGTACCTTCGCGCGGGCCAGGTCCGACGGCACCGTCCCATCGGCCGGCAACACGAAGTGGTCGTCCCCCCGCGCGATCAGCAGCGTCGACCGATCGTGCGACAGCTCGAAGCGATCGACGTTGACGGCCACGGTCTCGAGCTGGCGACTGTCGTCGATCGGCAGCATGCGGAGAGCCTTGCGGGCCGTGCCGCCCGCCTCCCACGAGAGGAAGTACAGCCGCTGCCCATCGGTGTCCAGCGCCCCGTAGTTGCCGGGCACGAGCGGCACGTCGGACACCCGCGCCGCCAGCCCGTCGAGATCGATCGTCGTCCGTCCCGCGGCGCCAACGCTCACGCCGCTCCTCGCCAGCGGATCCCGCAGCGGCGTGGCCCGCTCCTCCTTCGTCGCGAACCGTGATCGCGCATCCTTCCGCAGCGCGATCTGGTAGACCCGGGTCTGGCGATCGAAGAACGGCTCGGGCTGACGCACGCCCCATGGCGAGGGCACCACGCTCTCGAAGGTGCGGTCGGACAGGAAGTAGAGCCACGCCCCATCCGGACTCCACGTCGGGCTGTAGCTGTCGAAGCGATCGGTGGTGATCGGCCGCGTCGTGCCATCGGCCACGGCATGCAGCCAGATGCGGCTGAAGGCGTTGGCCCCCACCTGCACGTAGGCCAGCCACTGCGAGTCGGCCGACCACCGCAGATCGCGGAAGGCGGCGACGTCACTCGTCGCGATGACCCGCCCGGTCCCGGTCCTGACGTCGTGCACCCACAGGCGCTGATCCTGATCCTGATGGGCCACGAGTCGCCCGTCGGGCGACACGACGCCGTCGCGGCGCGTCACGGTGGATCCCGTGGTGACCGCCCGTGCCGGAGTGCTCGCGTCGGCCGGGAACGTCCAGAACTCGAACTCGCCGGTGTGATCGCCCAGCGCGATGATCGACCGTCCGTCGGGCAGGAATCGCGCCTCGCGATAGCGCACGCCTGCCGCCCGTGCGGCCAGCGTGACCGGGGCCCCCTTGGCCGTCCCCTGCGTGACGGCCCCCTGCGAGACCGGGACGGTGAAGACCTGCCCGCGCGCCGTGAGCACGAGCCGGTCCCCCGACGGCGACAGATGCGCAGACGTCAGCCAGTCGGCCGGCGACGGCACATCGCGTGGCTGCCCCGTCGTGACGCTCGGACCGAGCGTGATGGGCACGCGCACGTCCTCGCCGTTGGTGACGTCGAGCACGCGCAGATCCGCGCCCAGCTGATAGACGACGCGACCGTTCCGCATCGAGGGGCTCTGGACGTCGAACTCGAGGTGGTGGGTGTGCTGCCGCAGGTCGCCGCCCTCCGTGGTCATCGACCAGAGGTTCATCGACCCATCGCGGTCGCTCTCGAAGTAGACGCGGCCCCGCCACAGCATCGGCGTCCGGTTGGTGCCGGGCACGCCGGCGGTCAGGGGCTCGGCCTCCGCCGCACCGGGCCGGAGTCGCCAGATCGACTGGGCGCCTCCCCCCTGGTAGCGCTTCGTGAAGCTGCCCTGGAAGGCGAACCGCGTGAAGAAGAGGGTGCCCGTCTCGTCGTACTGCCCGTCGCTCGCCAGCGCGACCGGGACGACGACGACCGCGCGGGTGACGGGGTGAACCCGGGCGAGGTGGACGCCGGGGAGATCGCCGTGCTGCCTTGTGGCGAATAGCACCTCGCCGGTCGGGGTCCAGCCGACGACCACCGCACCATCGGCGCCGAAGGTGAGACGCTCGGGCGTGGCGGTGTCACCCAGACGCTGGACGTAGACCTCGATCGGGCCATCGACCGCCGCGGAGAAGGCCACGTGCGTGCCGTCGGGAGACACGGCCGCATGCGCCTCCTCCCCAGACGAGCGGGTGAGCCGCGTGGCGGGTCCGCCCCGCAGCCCCACGCGCCAGAGGTCGCCCTGCGCCGTGAACACCACACCATCGTCGGACAGCGCCGGGAAGCGGAAGTAGCCCACCGCCGACGCACGCTCGTCCGCCCGTGCGACGCCCGCCAGCAACAGGAATCCAACGACGATGAGGCCCACGATCGCGCGGCGCATGACGCTCTCGCGGATCTGCACTGCAAGGTCGGGCACAACGATGGGGAGGCCCATCCAGGGTCGCGGAGCAGCCGGATTGCCGGCCCACGATCACACGGGCGCCTTCGTTTTTCCTCGAGAAGTCACGGATTCTGTGCGAGGCGCCCCTCATGGCCGAGGTGGCGCGTCACGGCCTCCTCTCGAGTGGGGCATCGCCAGCACTGGCGGAGGACCGACAAGTGTGTCGATGGATCGGATCGCGGCTGGCCGCCGACGCGCCCCGCGCCAGCCCATGGTCTAGCTGTACAGTCCCGTCGTCCTTGGCGGATCGTAGGGCCGGGATGGTTGGGTCGCGTCACCGCAGGTGGATGTCGCGGCTGGTGGTGCTTGCCGTCTCGTGTGTCGTGGCTTCGGGGGAGGTCCACGGTCAGGAATCGGCGGGCACCCAACCATCTCACCTACTGCCGCGCGCCGGCTGACATCGGCGGACTCGCCGGCAGGGCATACGCGACGACCGCGTCCGAGATCCCCTTCGAGAACTTGCCGCCGCCACCGGCGGCAATGACGACGAACTGGCGGCCGCTCTTCGCGCCGCGATAGGTCACGGGCGCCCCGTGGCCGCTCGCCGGCAGCGACGTGCGCCAGACCTCCTGCCCCGTCTTCAGATCGAACGCCCGCAGGCGGCTGTCGATCGCGCCGCCGATGAAGACCAGCCCGCCGGCGGTGACCAGCGGTCCGCCGAGGTTGGGCGTGCCGGTGCCGGTGATGCCCTGTGCCTCGAGCGCGGGCATGTTGCCGAGCGGCACCTGCCACGCGATCGCGCCCGTCTTCAGGTCGATCGCGTTGAGCTTGCCCCAGGGTGGCGCCTGGCAGGGCAGCTGCTGGCTGTCCCAGAAGCGCCCGTAGGCGCCAAGGCTGCCGCCCCGCACGTACGGCACGGGGCTGCCCTCCCGGGCCGGCACCATCTGCGCGATGGCCCCGACTTCATTGCTGTTGACGACGAGATACCCCGACACGGGATCGACCGCGCCCCCCGACCACGTGGCGCCGCCCATCGTGCCCGGGAACAACAGCGTCGGCGTGAGTCCGGGCGGCGTGTAGAGCCCGCCGCTGGTGACCTGGGCGAAGAGGCGCTCGCATTCGGCGCGCGACTGCGGCGTCACCGTGGTCAGGTCGTCACGCGTCACGGGACGCGTGCGCGCGAGCGGCGCTGGCGCGATGGGGAACGGCTGCGTCGGCGAGGTCTCCTCGCCGGGCACTTCGCTGCGCGGCACGGCGCGCTCCTCGACGCCGAACACCGGCAACCCGGTCGCCCGCTCGAAGACGAACACGAGGCCCATCTTCGTGAGCTGGATGACGACGGGCACGGTGCGCCCGTTGCGAGGGATGTCCGCCAGGATGGGCTGTGACGGCGGGTCGTAGTCCCAGATGTCGTGGTGGACGAGTTGCTGGTGCCAGCGTCGCGTGCCGGTCGCGGCGTCCAGCGCCACGAGCGAGTTCGCAAACAGGTTGCGGCCCTTGCGGTCGCCGCCGTAGAAGTCGTACGACGCCGATCCGACGGGCAGGAAGACGAGGCCGCGCTCGTGATCGACCGTCATCGACGACCAGACGTTGGCGCCGGTGCGGCGCTGCCAGCCGTCGCGGGGCCAGGTCTCGTGGCCGTCCTCGCCGGGCCGCGGCACGGTGTGGAAGCGCCACACCTCCTTGCCGGTGCGCACGTCGAAGGCACGGACGTCGCCGGCCGGTCCGCGCGGCACGCCCTCGGGCACCATGGCGCCGGTGATGACGAGGTCGCCGAACACCGCGGGGGCCGACGTCACGGCATATGCCTCACCGGCGCGCGCGTCCACGCCGGGGCGCAGGTCGATGGCGCCGTTGACGCCGAAACTGCGGCGCCGCTGCCCCGTGGCCGCATCGATCGCGATCAGGCGGCCATCACACGTCCCCGAGAAGATCGTCCGCATCGTCGCGCGGTCGTGATCCAGCGCGGGCCAGATCGACGCGCCGCGATGCGCGTCGTAGCAACGCTTCGCCACGCCGGCCTGCGGGTCGTGTCGCCACTGCTCCTTGCCGGTCTCGGCATCGACGGCGATGACCATGCTGGACGGCGTCGTGAGATACAGCGAGCCGCGGGAGACCACCGGGCGGGTCTGCAGCCCGGGGACCGCCCCCTTCGGATTCGGTCCCTGGCCGCCGCTGAAGTCGCCGCTGTGGAAGGTCCACGCGGGCTCGAGCGTCGTGACGTTGGCCCGCGTGATGTCGTCGAGCGGCCCGTACCGCGCACTCTCGTGGGCGGTGGCGGGGCCCTGCGACGACACGGTGGCGGACACGCCTGCAAGCACGCAGGCCGCGGTGAGGGACTGCCAGAGGATGGCGCGCACGCGACGAGTATGGATCACACCTACGCCGCGGCGGAGGCCGAGGCGATCAGGTCGGTCGAACACGCGTCGACGCAGCTCGGGCAGAAGTGCGTCCCAGAGTCGGCGGTCAGGATGCCGAGGACCTTGTCGGGCGACATCCCGCCGCGATACGGACGGTCGGCCGCGAGGGCATCCATCACGTCGGCGACCGCGAGGATCCGCGCCGTCACGCTCAACTGACCGCCCGGGAGGCCGCGATGATAGCCGCGGCCGTCCATGCGCTCGTGATGACTGGCCGCGTCCAGCGCCAGTTCCTCGAGCACGGGCACACGGGCCAGGACGTCGTAGGTGAAGCTCGGGTGGTCGCGGACGATGCGCCACTGCTCGTCGTCCAGCTTGCCGGGGTGCTCGAGGATGCTGTTGGGCACCGTCAGCTTGCCGAGGTCGTGCACAAGCCCGGCGCGGCGAAGGCGGCGCAGCTGCTCGGCGTCCATGGACAGCTTGGTGCCGATGGACACGGCGTAGTCGGCCACGCGCGTCGAATGGTCGAAGGTGTACGGCGACTTGCCATCGATGATGAGCGCGAAGGCCGATGCCACCTGGTCGAGCCGCGCGTCGTCGATCGGGACATCACGCGCGTCGGGCATCTGCGCCAGGATGCGGCTGACGAGGTCCGGCGCGAACAGGTCCTCCCACAGGCTGGTGTCGGTGGCGAGCGACTCCGCGGCACGCACCAGATCGGGGGAGAACCAGGTGGTGGCGCGCGTGCGGGCCACGCCGATCGCGCCCGCGGGGCCGCCCATCCCCCAGAAGATCTCCATCACCTGCGAGAGCCCCATGATGCGGGCCAGCAGCGGGATCTCCTCGCCGCGCAGGCCGCGGGGGTGGCCGCCGCCATCCCAGTGCTCGTCCATGTCGTGGATCGCCTGCGCCACGTGCGGCTCGCAGCCGATACGACGGGCAATCTCCGCGCCGCGCGCACACCGGATCTGGAAGATCTCACGGGCGCCGTGCGGGCCGGCCGCCGCCAGCGACGCCAGCTTGCGGAAGCGGCGCACCGGGGAGCCACCCTTCTCCGTCCACTGCAGCGCATAGCGCAGCTGCTCGCCGAACTTGCGCCAGTCGCGCTCCCAGACGGCCCGCTTGACGCCATGCTCCGGGCCGCCGAAGGTCTGATAGACCTTGAGGGCGTTGCTGGAGCAGCCGGCGTCCTTCAGGAGCGTGGCGTGCACCAGGTCGTACTGGCTCTGGACGTCGAGACCAATCACGCGCGCCAGGGCCTGGCCGATCCGACAGGCCCGCTCGGCATGCCCGCGCGGATGCCCCTCGGTCAGGTCGAGGGCGTGCGACATGCCGGCCAGAATCGTGGTGAGGCTCATCGACGGGGGGGGCAGGGCGGGTACGGGCATACAGGAGAAGTCGGCAGGCCACCTCGACGGCTTGAGTCGTTATGCCACGATGCTCATCCGTAGGCCCGTCTCGTCGTACGCCGGGATGGCCGGACGCGCCTCCGCCGTGCCCTTGGACAGACGGTCCGCCGTCCACAGCACGGCGCAGGCGTCGAGGAGATCGTCGTGCTGGTAGGCCGCCCGCGGCAGCGACTCGGCCAGGACGTCCAGCCGGCCCGGCCATCGCCCCTCGATCAGTGACCGCCGGTCGAGGCGGCCCAGCAGGGTCCGCTTGGCCGCGACCATCGGCCTGCCGCCGTTCCAGGTGGCGAACGACAGCTCGGGGTGGCCTTCGTAAAGCACCGCGCGCCACTGCGGGCCGGCCTGCAACAGCGCATCGACTTCGGCGATCTTCGGCAGGATGAACCAGGACTGCTTGCTCATGGCGCGGCCATCGCACGCACGATGCGCGGCACACGCCGCCGCGTAGCTGTCGTGGCCGAGGGCGCCACGGACCGGCGCCGGGAAGATGCTGCTCGCCCGGCCAGGCAGGGCCCGGCGGGCCAGCACGTCGCACTCGCGCGGACCGGCCGCCGTGAGACCGATCGGGATGTCGATCACCGCGAGGTCGGGCCGCTCGGCCTCCAGCCAGGGCGCCAGCGTCGCCGTGATGGTGGCCGTCAGCACGCCGCCGCGCTGGACCACACACAGCCAGCCGCCGCGGCAGCCGTCAATCCCGGCCAGCGTCATCGGGGCTCCGGTCGACCAGCATGGCGACGACGGCGTCGACGGTGCTCGCGAGGTTGCGCGCGGCCACCGGCGAGAGGTCGGCGTTGACGTCGAAGGCGTACGCGGGCATCGCGAGGGCGTAGGTACGGGGCGTCCGTCCGTAGAGCCGTGCGGACAGCTCCAGCACCGTGCCGATGCCGAGCGCATGCGACGTGAAGGCCGTGGTGGCCCGCGGCTCCACCGGATGCACGTCGTAGGGTGCGGCCGCCTCCGCCGCCACTGTCGCATCGGCGACGATGGCGACGTCGTGTTCGGAGAACAGCAGCGCATCCTCGGGTGCGAGCTGGTAGTTGGCGTCGAGGGTCACGTTCCCGGTCAGTCCCATCGTGGCGAGGCACTCCACCAGCCGCACGCCGAGCGCATCGTCCTGCCGGCCGGGGTTGCCGATGCCGTAGATGAGCAGACGCTCGCCGGGGTCGAGACGTGGCAGCGTCACGACCCCGCCCGCATGATCTCGTGCCGCAGTTCGCCGTCTGCGCTCTCGATGCGCAGGTGCAGGGGCATGCGGCCGAGCGCGTGCGTTGCGCAGCTCAGGCAGGGGTCGTAGGCGCGCACGGCCACTTCCACCTGGTTCAGCATCGCTTCAGTGACCTCGGCATGGCCGCTGATCACGTGGTCGGCGACCCACCCAACGGCCCGATTCATCGCCTCGTTGTTGCTGGTGGTGGACACCATCAGGTTGCACATCGTGACGAGGTCGTTGTCGTCGACGCGGTAGTGGTGGAACAGCGTGCCGCGCGGCGCCTCGATCACGCCGACGCCCTCGCCGCGGCGCGCGCCGGTGGTGACGAGATCGCCGGTCAGCAGATCCGGATCGCGCAGCAGGTCGCGCACGACTTCGGCGGCGTGCAGCGCCTCGATCAACCGCGCCCAGTGCATGTGCATCGACATGCCGTTGGGTCGACCATGCGTGTAGGCCTTGTAGGTCTCGTACTCGGCCTGTGCCAGCGGCGTCGGGATGAAGTCGCAGGTGTTCAGCCGCGCCAGCGGGCCGACGCGATACCAGCCCTTCTCGCGTCCGAGGCTGCGGATGAAGGGGAACTTCATGTACGTCCAGCTGCGCGTCTCCTCGGCGATGTACTCCGCGTAGTGCTGGTAGTCGACGTGGTCGAAGATGGTCGCGCCGCCGTGATCCACCGCGCGCAGGGCGCCGTGATAGAGGTCCATGGCGCCGTCGGCACGCACCAGACTCAGGTAGTTGGACGGAAAGGCGGCAAAGCCGTCGATCAGTGGCGCGTGGTCCCGCTGGTAGTGCTTGAAGAGATCGAGGCCCTCCTGCGCCCAGGCCACCATCACGTCAGCGTTGAAGTCGGGCGTGCCCGTCAACAGCGCGTCACGCTCCTCCAAAGAGAGGTGCTTGTTGATGCCGCCCGGGATGGCGCCCGTGCCGTGGATCTTCTTGCCCGCCGTCACCCGGATCACTTCCTGACCGAACTTGCGCATCAGGACGGCCTTGCGGGCAATCTCCGGGAACGACTCGATGACGCCCACGACGTTGCGGTGCGCCGGATCGGACGTCATGCCGAACAGCAGATCCGGCGAGGCGAGGTGGAAGAAGTGCAGCACGTGCGACTGGAAGATCTGCCCGTAGTGCATCAGGCGTCGCATCTTGTCGGCGGTCGGCGTCAGCGCGTCGGACCGCACGCCACTGACCACATCCATCGCCTTGGCGGCGCACAGGTGATGACTCACCGGGCAGATGCCGCAGAGCCGCTGCACCAGCACCACCACTTCCCACAGCGGACGCCCCTGCACGAAGCGCTCGAAGCCCCGGAACTCGACGATGTGGAGGCGCGTGTCGAGGACGCGATGGTCATCGTCCATCCGGATGGTGACCTTGCCGTGTCCCTCGACGCGCGTGAGCGGGTCGATCACGAGCTTGCGGACCATCGAGCGCGCCTTTCTCAGTCGAACTTGAAGTGACGGTACGGGATGTCGAGCGGACGTCCCTCGGCGATGGCGCTGAGCGCCTCCCAGATGATCTCGGCCGACGGCGGGCACCCGGGCAGGAACGCATCCACCTTGACCACCTCGTGGCACGGGTAGATGCGGTCGAGGATCATCGGCAGGTCCTCGTCGCTCGGAATCAGCGCCGTGTCGAGCGTCGGCCCCTTCTGGTACGACTCGGCGAACAACTCGGCGAGCGGGATGCCGTTGCGCATGGCCGGCAGGCCGCCCGTGATGGCGCACTGCCCCACCGAGACGAGAAGGCGGCAGTGGGTGCGGAACTCGCGCAGCACGTGGACGTTGTGCGTGTTGCAGCAGCCGCCCTCGACCAGCCCGACGTCGCACATCCCGGTGAAGGTCTTGAGGTCGTCCAGCGGCGACTTGCGCAGGTCGTACAGCTGCACGAGCTCGAGAATCCGCTCGTCGATGTCCAGAAACGACATGTGGCAGCCGAAGCACCCCGCCAGCGACGTCGTCGCCAGCGTCAGCTTGGGGCGCTGTCCCGATGCCCGACTCCCGACTCCCGACTCCCGACTCCGGGTCTCCGGCTGACCCCTCCCGGTTTCCGGTTCCCGGTTCCCGGTGTCCGGTGCGGCGCTCACTGTCCCCCGCCCTTCCGATCGACGTCGGCACCGATGGGCGTGAGGTCGAAGCGACGCTGCCCGATCGGCGTCAGGTAGTGCGGGCCCTTGCGGATGAGGGCGCCGACGGGACAGATGGCTTCAGCCCTGATCGCCGTGTCGTCCGAGAGCGCGTCCGGCACGGTCGTGTCCACGGTGATGCGAATCTCTCGACCACGGTTGCGGAAGCCGAAGATGTCCTGTCCGCCGCGCGCCTTGACGCCACGCACGCAGCGCAGGCACTGGATGCAGCGGTTGTGCTCGAGGATCAGGTGCGGCAGCGAGGCGTCGATGCTGCGGTCGGTGAACGAGAACGGAAACCGCGGCACGTCCATGCGATAGCGGTACGCCAGGGCCTGGAGTTCGCAGTCGCCGCTCTTCTCGCAGCTCGGGCACATGTGGTTGCCTTCGACGAACAGCATCTCGATGATGCCGCGTCGCAGGTCGGCCAGTTCGGGGCTCTCGCTCTCGACCACCATGCCGTTGGTCACCGGCGTGGTGCACCCCGACACCGTGCGGCCGCCGACCTGGACCGTGCACATGCGGCACGTGCCGGCCGGCGGCAGGCTCTTGAAGTCGCACAGCGTCGGGATGTACGTCCCGTTCTCGCGCGCCGCCTCGACGATCGTCTGTCCGTCCTTGGCGTGGATGACGACGCCGTTGAGCGTGATCTGGATGGCACCCTGTTCCATGTCAGCCTCGCCCCGCGAGCGGCGCGGATCCGGTGACGACGAGCGACGGAGCGGTCGCCGCTTCCAGATCGAACGCAGAAACGTAGTCCACGTCGGCGCGTACGCGCGCCAGATAGACGTCGCGGAAATGTTCGATCGTGCTCAGCAGCGGATTGGGCGAGGTCTGGCCCAGTCCGCAGCGCGACGTCGCCTTCACCATCGCCCCGAGCTGCTGGATGGCCGCCAGGTCGGCGGTGGTGCCGAGGCCGGCGCGGATCTTCTGGATGGCGTGGAGCAGGATCGTGTTGCCGGCGCGGCAGGGCACGCAGAAGCCGCAGCTCTCGTTGGCGAAGAACTGCATGTGGTTCTCGACGATCGCCAGCAGGTCGCGATGCGCGCCGATCACCGTCACGGCGCCGCCGGTGTCGAGATCCTCGTAGCAGAGCCGTCGATCGAACCGGTCGGGCGGCACGTATGCGCGTGACGGCCCACCCACCTGCACCGCCATCGTCTCGCCTGCCCCGCACAGCGCGAGCACCTCGCGCACCGACGTCCCCCAGGGCACTTCGTAGACCCCGGGGCGTTCGCAATCGCCCGACACGCTGAGCAGCTTCACGCCTGCCGACCCGGCCGTCCCGTGCTGTCGGAACCACTCCCATCCGTGCTCGGCGATGCGCGCGGCACAACCGAACGTCTCGCAGTTGTTGACGATGGTCGGGCGGTGACGATAGCCGGAGACGGTCGGGAACGGCGGGCGGTTGCGCGGGGTGCCGCGCTTGCCCTCCGCGGACTCGATCAGCGCCGACTCCTCGCCGCAGATGTAGGCCCCCGCACCGACGCGCAGGCCGATGTCGAAGCTGAACGGCGTGCCGAGGATGCGGCGCCCGAGCAGATGCTTGGCCCGCATGTCCTGCAGCACCTGTTCGAGATGCGGCACGAGGTAGGCGTACTCGCCGCGCAGGTACAGCAACCCGCGGCGCGCCTCCACCGCATAGCCGGCGATGACCATGCCTTCGAACATCAGCTCGGCGCACTCGGTGAGGATCACGCGGTCCTTGAACGTGCCGGGCTCGCCCTCGTCGGCGTTGCAGATCACGTAGCGGGACTCGCCGTCGGTGGCGCGGCACGAGGCCCACTTCTGCCCCGTCGAGAACCCTGCGCCGCCGCGCCCGCGTAGCCCCGACTGCTTCACGCTCTCGATGATGTCCAGCGACGACGACTCGAGGGCACGCGCGAGCGCGACGCCCTGGGTGTACGGCGCGAAGAACACCGGTCCGGGGTGACGGATGTTGTTGCACACCTCGGCGTTGATGGCCGGGGAGGCGTTGCGGCCATCGCCGAGCGGGCCGAGCATCTCCGGCAGCGGCGTGGCGGCGCGGATGCCGGCGACGATGGCGCGGACCCGGGCGGGGGTGAGGCGCGTGAAGGGGATGTCGTTGATCAGCGCGGCGGGTTCCTGGTCGGACATGCCGATGCAGGACGTCGTGTAGAGCCCGATGGCGCGGTCGGCCGAGGTGGTGCCGAACGGTGTGCCGACCTCGTGCTCGAAGGCGGCCGCGACCTCGGCGCCGCCGGCCATCTCGGCGCCGACGCTGGTGTTGAGGTACACCGTGACGTTGCCGCGATGCTCGTGCGAGAGGAAGTGGTAGAAGGTCGCGGTGCCTTCGACCTGGATGCGGGGGACGTCCACCTCCTCGGCCAGGAGGGTGATCGCCTCATCGGGCACGCAGCGGTAGGTGACCTGCACGTCGCGCAGCATCGCCAGCAACTGGCGACGCTCGCCGTTGTACTTCTGGACGATGGCACGGAGGACCCCGCGCATGGGCTAGATGGTACGCCTCGCGGAGAGGGTCTGCACTGCTGCGTTTGCATCAGTCGCTGGCTGCATTCGCGGGTCCTGTCCGATCTGGCACGACCGTCGCATCGGGAGGCGCCATGACGATCGGAAAACAGGTGGCCCAGTACAGCCGGGCGCGGCTCGCCCGGCGCTTCAGTCGTTCGATTCCGCTGCTCGGTGCAGCGATCGCGCTCTTCACGCTGCGGGCGGCGATTCGGCGCAAGGGCTTCGCGCGTGGCGTGGCCGACAGCGCGCTGGACGCGACGCCGGTGGTGGGTGCCGGCAAGATGCTCTACGAGTCGATGCGGGGGGACCTTCTGCCGGACAGAAAACGATAGAGCCGGCTCAGGGCTCAGGGCTTCGGGCTCAGAAGGAAGGCTCGGGGCTCAGGGCTCATCAAGGGTCGGAGCGTGTGGAAGCGTAAACGTCACCGTGACCATGTCGGCGGTGCTGGTGGCCTGGACGCGGCCGCCGTGGGCTTCGACCAGGTGCGTGACGATGGCGAGGCCGAGGCCGGAGCCGCCGGTGCGGCGGTCGCGGGCGGTGTCGACGCGCCAGAATCGTTCGAACACCCGCGGGAGGTCCGCCGGCGCGATGTGGCTGCCGGTGTTCTCGACCTCCACGACGATCTCAGCCTCTGTCCGGCGGGCGGTGATGGCGATACTGGCGTCCGGCGACGCGTGGCGCCGCGCGTTGTCGACGAGGTTGGCCAGCACCTGGCCGAGCCGCATCGTGGAGGGCGCCCTCGCCGAACGCGGCAGCTGCGGCGCGCAGGTCGGCGAGCGGCCTCAGCGCAGTGCTGGCAATCACCCAGGTGAGCACGAGACCGGCGGCACCGATGGCCAGCGTCAGCAGGAGCAGCCCCTGGTCGAGACCGCCGAACAGCGCCGCGACGCGGGCCTCGCGTGTCGCGTCGGGCACCACGAGGACGTGCCATCCGCCGAGGCGCCCGTCAGCCAGCCGCACGGCCTGGCCAGGTGACCCGACCCGAAGCGGAATCCGCTGGCGTCCCTCGTCTACCACGCGGGTCGCCTCGATTGAGAGCAGGCCCTCGCCGACCCTCGCGGTCAGATCGATGAGGTTCGTCAGCGGCGCGCCCGCCGTCGCGAGCAGCCTGCCGTCCGTCCACACGGGACGTGCGCCGGAGTTCGCGGCACACGTCGAGTCCGGACAGCCCGGGACTCATCAGATCGAGCACCACCAGCGCGAAGTCCCCCGACTGCGCAAGCGCGAGGCCGTCACGCCCGTCCCTAGTCAATCGCACGCCGTAGCCTGCACGCTCGAGGTACACCTCGAGCGTCTCGGCCACGACGAGATCGTCCTCGACGACCAGGATGCGTGCGGACATGGGCGCCGATGTTAGCGCGTCAGTTGCCGGGCCAGCGCCTCACCGAGTCGTTCGGCATGGGGCGGATCGAGATTGGCGAGCACCACCACGACCATGTCGCCCGAGGCGTGGATGACGGCGTTGAGTCCCGGAGCGCCTCCGGCGAGTGTCAGGCAATCGGCGGTGCCCGAGGCGCCCCAGCAGTCGCAGCGACGGCTCCTTGCCGAGCAGGCGATGGGCACGGAGCGCCTCGACATAGGCCAGCAGGTCGGCCACCGTCGACCAGGTACCACCGGCGGCACTGCCGCCCGCGCCGACCATGTCGCTGTTGCGGCGTGGTGTCGGGTCGCTGCCGCCGCGCGTCGTGTAGCCGTACGCCATGTCGCCCGGGCTGGCATCAGGCACCACGAAGGTGGTCCGTGACATGCGTGCCGGCGCGAAGATGTGCTCGGCGATGTACGACTCGTAGGACTGGCCGGTCACGCGCGCGATGATCTCGCCGAGGACGACGTAGCAGCCGTTGCAGTAGGCGCGGTTCGTTCCTCGCGCGAACGTGAGGGGCTGCGGCGCGACGAGGCGGTAGTAGTCGGCGTTGGCGCGCAGCGTCGCCTTGGGCGTCGCGGCGAAGGCGGGGCCGAAGATGTCGGCGATGCCACCGCGATGGTCGAGCAGGTGCTGGATGGTGGCGCTGCGGGCGCCGGCGTTCGGGTAGTCCGGCAGCAGCGTGCCGATCGTGTCCGTCGGGGCAAGGCGGCCCGCCGCCATCAACTGGGCCACGGCCAGCGGCGTGAACGACTTGTTGATCGACCCGATGTTGAAGCGGGTGGCGGGCGTGTTGGCGACATGCGTGGCGCGATCGGCGTCGCCGACGGCGCGGGCCACGGTCGCACGGCCGGCGCGAGCCACGAGCACCGCGCCGGAGAACTCGCCGGCGCTCGCGCGTGCTGCCAGATACGCGGTCAACGCCGCATCGAACTCGGCGTCCCTGCTGTCACTGGCGACAGGTGGTGGTGGCAGGGCCGGCCCCTCCTCGCCGCGGCCGGCTTCGACTCGAATGCCGAAGCGATCGACGCGCCGCGAGCCGCCCGGCTCGAAGTCCAGGGCGCCGAGGCCGCGCATCCCGGTGCTGCCGCTGATCTCGAGTTCGACCCCGGTGCCCGTGGGTCTCACGGCCTCGAGCGTCATCGTCCCGACGTCCTCGCGCAGGCGGCGCAGCAGCTCGGCGCGTTCCTCTGAGGTCCGACGGGCGAGGGACGCGGGGGTGAAATGCTCGCGCGCCATCGCCTCGAACGTGTCGGGGCGACCGGAGGCGAGCGCAGCGAAGAAGGCGTCGACGCGCGCGCGGTGGTCCGCGGCGGCTGGCGTTGGCTGGGCCGCCGCCGATGCGAGGGGCGCGAGCGATGCGAGGAGGAGTGCGAGCAGCAAGGCGATACGTCGATGACCGGTGGGCATGCCGGCCATCGTTCGAATCGCCTGTCAAGGAACTGTCAAGCCGGCGAACGGTCACACCGTCCCGGGGGGCCCGCCGCTAGGCCAGCGGCGAGCGGGTGCCGGTGGTGCCGGTCGGGTAGTCCACGTCGCCGACGGCGTCGCGGAAGGCGCGCGCGGCGTCAGAGATGCCGGAGTCGATGGCGCCGGGCACGGCCTGCACGGTGCTGCCGGTCAGGGGGTCGCCGTGGGCACCCGACGCGGTGGCATGTTCACCGCGCCACGTCTTGGCCTGGTCGGTGAGGTGCTTGGCCTGATCGGTGAGGCGCTGGGCGCTGCGACGGGCGGTGCCGGCGGCGCTGTCGTAGGCCTGCTTGATCTGGCGGCCGGCCGCCTGACCACGGGAGGCCAGCTGGTGACGGGTGTCTGCCCCCTGGCGCGGGGCGAACAGCAGGGCCAGGCCACCGCCGACGGCGGCGCCGGCGAGCATGCCGAGCACCCAGCTCGGCGTCGCGCTCGAGGACGAGGTGGCGTTCGAACGGTCGGCGTAGCGGTAGTCGTAGTAGTTGCTCATGGCGGTGCTCCTCGGTGAAGGCCGCGGCCGGAACCGGGGCCGAGGGAATCAGGACACTTCAGAAGGAGCAAAGGGGTTGCCAACGACGCGCCGACGGGGTCGCGCCGTTCTGCGCGAAATCCGGCCTGAATTGGCCGATGACGCCGAGCACTGGCGGTGAAGCGGCGCGCGGAGGTGTGTCGAGGCTGCCGATGTGTCCTCTCAGCGGACACATCGGGTCGGGGCGAGCAGCTGGGCGGTGGGTTGGCGGCGCGCCGCGCGTGTGGTATCTTTCGGGGTCGCTGTCGCCTCCCGGCGAGCGGCATGTGGGCCGGTAGCTCAATTGGCAGAGCAGCAGACTCTTAATCTGCGGGTTGAAGGTTCGATTCCTTCCCGGCTCACCACCACAACTCTTTCCTGATCAACAACTTAGGAACGAACTCGACTGGCCTGTCGGCTGTCGTTTCCACTATGTCTCCACGTGTAAGCGCGCTGTAGCGCGTCCCATGGATGGCGAGGCGTCGTCTTCCTCGCATTCTCGGCATGTCTGCGGCTCCAGGAAGGAACCTTCCCTTCCCGGCCTCGGTCGTCCAGGCCTCGCCAACCGAACGGCCGGCACAGCCAGCGGCGCGCACGAGGTCGACCCACGTGATGCGCTTTACGAAACCCACCGATAGGTTTATGCTTTCAGGGTGACGTGGGCCGAGGTGATCCGCAAGTTGAAGGCGGTTGGCTTCGTCGAGGTCCGGTCCGGCAAGGGCAGCCACCTGCTGCTCAAGCACCCAGTCACAGGCAAAGAGGTGTGGGTGGCGGTGCACACGAAAAAGGATGCCGGTCGCCTTGGCGCACGCATCCTGCGCGAGGCAGGTGTTCCATGACCATGCTCTACCCGATCGTGCTCGAGACCGAAGACGACGGCGCTGTCAGTGCCTATGTCCCGGGACTGCCCGTGTATGCGGCCGCCGATACGCACGCCAAGGCGGAGCGCGCGATTCGTGTCGTGCTCGAGGCCTACCTTCAGGAGCACCCGTCGACCAAGCCCGAAGCCCGCGTGCGTGTGGCTCGTCGTTCAGACGTCGGCGCGGGGCGCGTCGAGATCGTCGGCGTGGCCGCCCTGGTCGGTGCCAGGCGCACAGCCGCGAAAGCGAAGGCCGCGCGAGCCAATGGCCGTCTCGGCGGACGACCGCGTAAGGTCGCCGGCGCGTTGGCGGCTCCGAAGAAGGCCTGAGGCCGAGGGGCGGTCCGGTGGGAGGCTCACGACGCCGCACTCAAGTGTGCCGGACCAGAAATCCATAAGCCGCATCCCTGGCATTGTGCAGGCTGCTAGGGCATCGTCGTGCGCGAGCGCAGGTAGCTGACGATCTGCCAGATCTCAACGTCCGACAGTCGACCGTCGTACCCCGCCATCATCGTCGACGGGATGCCACGCTTGATGGCACCGAGGACCTCGCCATCGGACGCGCCGTGATCCCAGCGCGCATCTGTGAGGTCTGGTGGCTGGCGGGCGCCGCTCTCCTCGATGATCGAGATCGAGATGCCGGCCCTGACCGCGCCTTCGGCGCGCGGCCCATGGCAGGCCGCGCAATGGACGTCGTACATCGCCTTTCCGGCGGCGATCGACGCCGGGGTCGACGCCACGGGGTTCGTCATGACCACCGGGTTGGTCGTCGGCCCTCGTGAAGACGTGCGGGCAGTGGCCGACGTCGGCATCACGGCCGCACTCGACGACGCGCCGACGATCTTGCGAATCATCCCGTCGCTCTTGGTCAGCACGTAGAGCTCGCCCTGCTCGTCTGCCGCGAAGCGGAGATCGACCCGGCCACGACCTGCGACCGCGGCGAAGCCGGGAAGGGCCTCGCCCTTGCCGCCCCGCGCGCGGTAGGCCGCCTCCACGCGCGCACGAAGGTCGGTGACCACCGGGTGGATCGCCGCGACGGTAGACGCGACACCATCATCGGCGGCTCGGACGCCAGCGATGTCGGCAGACCACATGCGCCCCGTCGTGATGTCGGCGAACAGGAGCTTGCCCGTCAGGGCAGGCACCGCTCGGCCGGTGTACACGAACCCATTGGCGATGGCGTCGCCGCCCGCAGCCCCGTGCGGGTACTCCACCACCGGGTACGTGGGCGTCACCGTGCCACGCGACAGCACGTCCGAGATCTGCATGGGAATGACGTCAGGCTCCGGCAGCGGTCCGGCCCCCGCTGGCGACATCGCGCGGGTCCCTTCGCGGAGCGGCCAGCCGTAGTTCGCGCCCCTGTGCACGACGACGACCGTCTCTGCGGTGACCAGGCCGATATGGAAGGCCAGCAACCGAGGCGACGCGGGACGCGCGGGGTCGACATCCCAGATCAGGCGATGAGGATTGCGGAGTCCGTACGCCCAGATCTCACCGCGTGCGCCCTCGACCGTGGTGAACGGGTTGTCGCGAGGGATACGGTAGCGCCCGTTCGCGCTGACGGTGCTGGTCTGCCTGTGCGCTCCGAGGTCCGGAACGATGCGCAGGATCTTCCCGGACAGCGTGTCGAGCCGCTGCGGCGTGAGCCGGCGAACCCCGGCCTTCTGATCGCCGGCGCCCGAGTCGCCTACACCCAGATACATGACGCGCCAGTCGGCATCGCCGGGCCGCGCCGCCGGATTGAACGTCATCTCGCCGAGCGGATGCTGCGGCAACGGATGCTGCAACCGCAGCACTTCGCGGACGGTGCCTTCGAACGTCGCGTTCGCCGTGTTGCGGTCGGTCCACTCGAGCAGCACCACTTCCCGCGCAATGCGGCCATCGTCGGTCGGCACGGTGATGGCCGTCGACACCTCGTACCGTGAGAGGTCCAGCCCAGGCACCACACCCGGCCTCGCGGCTGCGGGTGCCGGCGTCCCCGCCTCCGCCCCTGGCTTCGGCGCGCCAAGGGACGGATCCTCCATGTGCAGCGTGTAGAACACGCCGTTACGGCGGTAGTCCGGATCGAACACGAAGCTGGTCAGCCCCGTGGCGAAGTTCCGCTCGAACGTGAACCGGGGGAACAAGCCAGGCCGGCCGGCCAGTCCGTTGAAGTCGAGGTAGGTCGTGATTGCCTTGGTTGTCTTGTTGACGATGTAGAGCGGGCCATTGAGGTCGTTGACGAAGAACCGGCGGCCGCCGGGTTCGTCGCGCAGGTAGTTGATGCGGGCGAGCTGACCGCGCGTGTTCTCGCCCGCCAGTTCCCCGGTGATTGGGAGCGCCGCCACGTCGTCGAGTTGCAGCGTCAGGCTCGTCGGCGCGGGCTGTGCGACCACGCGCACGAGTCCCAGGGTCATCACGGCCAGCCAGACCGCCTTCAGCGTTCGCCTCTCCACGGGGCATCCTCCTCCACTGACATCCGATGCTAGGCGCTCGAGCGTAAGCGCGATTGCTCGATGCTCCGAAGACACGCGATGCGGTACCTGACAACGTGGAGGAAGAGGCAAGGGATGCGGCGTCGCGGTCGCTACGATGCGAGGCATGCACCCCAATGCTCATCGCAGCGTTCTCGCCATTACCACCGCCCTGCTCGGGTGCGGCCTGATCGGATCGGCCAGGCAGGCGCCTTCCCAAGTGGCGTCGTTGGTGATGCCGACCGGCTTTCAGGCCGCGGTTTTCGCAGAGAAGGTGGAGAACGCCCGGACGATGGTGCTGGGGCCACAAGGGACGGTCTTCGTCGGGTCCCGGACGGGTGGCAAGGTCTACGCCGTGGTCGACCGCAATGGCGATCACACGGCCGAGCAGGTGACCGTCATCGCGAGCGGCCTCGACCAGCCGAACGGTCTGGCGATGCGGCAGGGCGCGCTCTACGTCGCGACGGCGAGTCGCCTCCTGCGATTCGACGACATCGAGAAACACCTCGACGCGCCGCCGACGCCGGTGACGGTGCGGCAGGACCTGCCCAACCCGAAGGCTGGCCACACGTGGAAGTTCATCGCGTTCGGCCCTGACGACCTGCTGTACATGTCGGTAGGTGCGCCCTGCAACGTCTGCGAGGCACCGACCATGGTCGCGGCCATCGTGCGCATGAAGCCGGACGGAACGGCCATGGAGACGTTCGCCGAGGGCGTGCGCAACAGCGTCGGCTTCGACTGGCATCCCGTGACCGGCGAGTTCTGGTTCACCGACAACGGCCGCGACATGCTCGGCGACGACGTACCGGCCGACGAGTTGAACGTGGCCGCCAAGGCAGGACTGCACTTCGGCTTCCCGTACTGTCATCAGGGCGACGTCACCGACCCGGAGTTCGGCACCAGGCGGGCGTGCTCGACGACGGAGCCCCCGGCCCAAAAGCTCGGCGCGCACGTTGCCGCCATCGGGCTGACGTTCTACACCGGGACGATGTTCCCCAGCAGCTATCGGAACGCCGCGATCATCGCCGAGCACGGCTCGTGGAACCGCGGCACGCCGAGCGGGTACCGCGTGATGGTGGCGCGTACCGACGGCCGCCGTGTGACGAGTTACGAACCGCTCATCGAGGGCTTCCTGCCGGGCATGAAGGAAGGCACCGCTCCGGGCGGCTGGGGCGCGGGCAAGGCGGCGACGGGTCGACCGGCCGACGTGCTGCAGCTGCCCGATGGGTCCTTGCTCGTCAGCGACGACCACGCCAATCGCCTGATCCGAATCAGCTACAAGTCGTAGCCGACGCACATCCTTTGCTCCACGAGTCGACCATGCACATGTCTCACGTCTTCATCCTTCGTGTTCTCACCGGCGTCGTCTCGACCGCGCTTCTGGCGTCTTCCCTGGCAGCGCAGGAGCGCGTCGAGGTGACCATCAACGACACCGGCGTGCAGGCCGAGAACCTCACGTCGGGCCGCGATGGCACCGTGTATTTCGGAAGCACGGCCAAGGGCACCATCTACCGTGCCGCGCCAGGCGCGGCGCAGGCCGAACCGTGGATTCAGGCATCCACCGCCGGGCTCACCAACGTACTCGGCGTGCTGGCTGACGATGCCCGGAACACGTTGTGGGTGTGCCAGAACAACACCGGCGGGCGTGGCGGCGCGCCGGTCGTGGGCCAGACGGCGCTCCGCGCCTTGGACTTGCAGAGCGGCGCACCGAAGGGGACGTACAACTTCCCCTCTAACGGCGGCGTCTGCAACGACATCGCCGTCGCCACCGACGGGACGGTCTACGCCACCGAGTCCTTCGCCAATCGCATTCATCGCCTGCGCCCGGGTGCAACCGCGCTCGACGTGTGGATCGAGGACGCGCAGCTGGCGGCCGTCGACGGAGTCGCCCTGCTGGCCGACGGCGCCGTCTACGTCAACACGTTCTTCAGTGGACGACTCTTCCGCATTCCGGTGAACGGCGACGGCAGCGCCGGCGCACTCACGCCGATCGAGACGTCGCTCACGTTCACGCGGCCCGACGGGCTGAGGGCCGTGGGTGCGCAGACGCTCCTGCAGGCAGAGGGCCAGGGGCGGCTCACGGAGATCACCGTGACGGGGAGCCGTGCGGAGGTTCGTGTGCTTCGAGAAGGTCTCACCGCGGCGGCCGGCGTCACGCTGGTCGGCGACCGCGCGTTCGTCCTTGTTGAACGCGCCAAGGCGGTCGTCGTGCCCTACGCGCGCGCTGACAGACGGTGATCCCCTCGCGGTGGTTCCTCAGCGCCGCGGGACCACCGGCAGGTCGAGCGACTGGAGCCAGGCCTCGACGTCCTGCTTGACGGCCTGCGCCCGAGCGCCCGTGATGGCGAGGTTCACACCGTCCCGTTCCACGCCACCGCGCGTGGTGTAGCCTTCGAGTACCCGGCTCCGGGGACAGAGCGCCTTGACGGTCTCGAAGCTGCTCCCCACGCCATAGCCGGCGTTGGTGTTGAAGGGGACCACCGTCTTGCCCTGCAGGTCGTACTGGCGCAGGAAGCTCTTGATCGGCGGCGGGAGTTGCATGCCCCACGTGGGAAAGCCAATGAAGATGACGTCGTACCGGTCCAGGCGGTCGATCGTCGTCGCGAGCGGCGGCAAGTAGCCCGTCTCGTTCTCGCGCACCACCTGACGCACGTGGGCCCTGTAGTCGCTCGGATACGGCGTCACCAGCTCGAGCGCCACCAGCGTGCCGCCGGTCCTCTCGCGGATGAACTCGGCAACCGCCCTGGTGTTGTTGGTCCGCGAGAGATAGACAACGAGAATCCGCTCGCTCGGCGGCAGCGTCGACGGACCCGTCGTGGGGCGCTGCGCGCTGGCCAGGCCGGAGGCCCCACACAGGCCTGCCGCGATGAGCAGGCTCCATATGAGGACGGCCCTGGCGTGCGCGATCATCGGATCACTTCTTCGCCGGCGCCTCGACCCCGGAGAACGCGAGCACCTGCTCGGGCAGCCGCGCGCCCCGGATCTCGACCGCCGCCACCGCGGCATTCAGCTCGGCGAGTTCGGACGACGTGAACCGCACGGCATCGGCCCCGCTGTTCTGAATCAAGTGCGCCATCTGCGTCGTTCCCGGGATCGGCACGATCCAGGGCTTCTGCGCCAGCAGCCAGGCCAGCGCGATCTGAGCGGGTGCGGCCTTCTTCTGCTCGGCCCAGCGCTTGACCACCTCGACAAGCGCAAGGTTGTGTGGCAGGTGCTCCGGCGAGAAGCGCGACTCCATCCCGCGGATGTCGCCTGGCGCGAACCGCGTGTTGGCGTCGATCGCGCCGGTGAGGAACTGGACACCGAGCGGGCTCCACGGCACGAAGCCGATACCGAGTTCCTCGCAGGTGGGGAGGACCGACGCTTCGGGACCGCGCCACAGCATCGAGTACTCGCTCTGGACCGCGGTCACCGGCAGCACCGCATGGGCGCGGCGCAGCGTGTTCAGGCCCATTTCCGAGAGGCCCCAATGCCGCACCTTGCCGGCCGCCATCAGATCCGTGATGGCACCAGCAACGTCTTCGATTGGGACGGCCGGATCCACACGGTGCTGATAGAGCAGATCGATGCGGTCGGTGCGCAGCCGCGTCAGCATGCCGTTCACGACCCGTTTGACGTGGTCGGGCTGACTGTTGAGGCCCGGGCGGCGTTGCCCGGTCTCCTGATCGATGTTCCACCCGAACTTCGACGTGATCACGACCTTGTCGCGGAAGGGCGCAATGGCCTCGCCGAGGATGCGCTCGGCGCCGTGTGGTCCGTACGCTTCCGCCGTGTCGAAGAACGTGACCCCGCGATCGAACGCGGCACGGATGATGGCGATCATCTCGGCGCGGTGCGGCACGGTCGTGTCGTACCTGCGCGTGACGTTCTGCACGCCGAGGCCGATGCTGGACACCTCGAGGCGCCCGAGCTTGCGTCGTCCGGACACGTGCGACCCGTTGCGCGCAGCGGTCACCGGCTGCGCACCGGCCGGTGTGTCGACACCGGCGGCCACTGATAGCGCCGCGACACTCCCAGCCACGCCGAGGAAGCGGCGACGTCCCGTTCGTGAGGTGTGGTCGTGCGTCATTGTCGACTCCTTTTCGTAGGGCAGCTGGAGTGCACGGATACCTACGGGTCGGCGCGCTTGCCTGAGTCGGTCGCCAACTGCGTCACGTCGAGGCGCGCCTTCCGCGAATCCGGGCCAGCGCCTGCCGTGCCGTCGGGCCGGAAGTCGAAGATCACATCCGTCTTCGGGTCGTGGCGCGGCCACGCGGGCAGGCCGCTGCCGTTCGGATCGCCTGTCCGGGCGAAGTTGACCCAGTACGCTTGCGCCATGCGGGAGACGGCCAGGTCCTCGGCCGTCAGCGTCGTGCCTGGACGCGCCGCGATCGTGCCGAACACGTAGCCGATCTCTCCCCCGTGCGGCGCGCCGTTGCGCATCTGCTCGCGCATGGCTGCCTGGACGTACCCGAATCGATAGAGATAGACCGGCGATCCATTGGCCGCGAAGGCATTGGCGGCAAAGCGCGCCGGCTCGGCCTGGCCGAAGTCGTCGTTGGCGCGCGCGACCATCGCCGCCAGGTCCGCGGTGCCATCGGGGTCGTAGGCCGCCTTGGCCTGCGCACTCCACTGGCCGAATCGGGCGAAGAACTGCTCCTTGGTCGTCGCCTTGATGCGATTGCCTGCCGTGTCGGCGCTGTTGCTGCCGAGCAGGAGCGGCACGCGCGGCTGCCGTCGCGCCTTGTAAGCAGTCTCGGCCGTCTCGGTGATCAACCTGCCGTCGAGCACCGGCGTCGTCTCGACCTGCGGCATGGGAGGTCCCGCTGGCGCCTGTGCGCCTCGCAGCACCTGCTCGGCGCTGAGGGCGCGCAGACTGGCCAGCGCGGCCGGATCGGTGCCCTCAATCCCCATCGACTTGGCGAAGGTGGCGCCGATCGTCTCGGCCGACAGCGGATAGTTCGGATCGACGTTGTCTTCGCGCAGTGGCCGCGCCGTCAGCACGCTGTCGCGCGACCCGCCAGACTCGGCGATCGCCTTGTGAAACAGGCCGCGCGCCATCGGCGAGGCCAGCAGGCTGTGGACGGAGACGCCACCGGCGGAGAAGCCGAAGATCGTGACGTTCCCCGGGTCGCCCCCGAAGGCCGCGATGTTCCGCTTCACCCACTGCAGGGCCGCGATCTGGTCCATGTACGCGTAGTTGCCCTTCGGCTCGCCGGGGCGTTCACGGCTCAGCGCCGGGAACGCGAAAAAGCCGAAGCGGCCGACGCGGTAGTTGAGGCTGACCAGGACGACGCCCTGCTTGGCGAAGTGCGTGCCCGAGGTGAACGACGACGCGCCGGAGCCGCCGACGAAACCGCCGCCGTAGATCCACACCATCACGGGCAAGCGGCGAGCAGTGCCACCAGCGGGGCGCCAGACGTTCAAGAAGAGGCAGTCTTCCGACGGCACCCGCGGCGCCGGCGCGGGAGGCGGGCCGAAGCGTCCCTGCATGCAGTCGGCGCCGAACTCCGCGGCCTGACGCACGCCCGTCCACGGGACCACCGGCTGCGGCGGTCGCCACCGAAACTCGCCCATCGGCGGAGCAGCGAACGGGATGCCCTTGAACGACTCGACCCCGTCGGCGACCACACCCTGCACGTCGCCACCATCGACCTTCACCGTCGCTGGTGCCTGCGCGCGTACGTCCGTGCCGAAGAGGGCTGCGCTCGTCACCATCGTGAGCGCGCACAGGAGCGTCCGCACTCGCCGCCACCTCGTCGTGCTGATGGCGTCATGTTCAGTAGGCATGAGTGCTCCCATCGGCGAAGCGTACTCCCTGCGCCTGGGCGTGCCTTGCTCGATCGCACGAGGGTCACCGCCCGTGGCGCGCCGAGTTCAGAGGATCAGGCAAGGACCGACGCCCGATGATCCGTACGCTGACCGTGAGGCGGCCCCACCGCTCGTGCGGCGCTCGCCGTGCGCCGGCAGAGATGCCAGGCCCACGGGTGCCGCTCACCTGCTCAGAAACGCATCGCGGTCTGACCATCCTCTTCGGGAGATATCGATGATCATCCGGACGCTACCCGTGCTCGCACTCGCCCTCGTCCTCTGCGGAGCCTCTGGCGCCGGCGCCCAGACAGCGACGGCCGAACAGGAAGTCACTCAGCTGTCGAAGGACAAGTGGCAATGGATGGCCGACAAGGCCGTCGACAAGCTCGCACCGCTGTTCCACGACCGCGCCAAGTTCGTGCACATGAGCGGCACCTGGAAGAAGGACGAGGAGCTCGAGATCATCCGCAGCGGCAGCATCTGGTACAAGAAGGCTGACGTGCACGATGTCGCGGTCGAGGTGTTCGACAGCACGGCGGTGGTCTGGAGTCGCATCACGCTCCAGGCGGTGGTCAGGGGTGCCGACGTCGTGACCGAGTTCACCGTGACCGAGGTCTTCCAGAGGCAGGGCACCGCGTGGCAGCTGCTCGACCTGACCTTCAGCAGCGTGCGCGACACCCACCAGATCAGGAAATAGGTTCGACACGCGTCTTGCAGGAGTGAGTCGCCATGAAGACCAGGACCCTGGGGAGCCGCAACGGGCTCGTCGTCTCCGCCATCGGCTATGGCTGCATGGGCCTGGAGAACATCTATGGCCCAGCCACCGACCGGCGCGCAGCCGTCCAGCTCATTCGCGCGGCGTTCGATCGTGGCGTGACGCACTTCGACACCGCGGAAACGTATGGCCCCTTCACCAACGAACTCGTCGTCGGTGAGGCGCTCGCCCCGATCCGGCAGCAGGTGTCGATTGCCACGAAGTTCGGCTTCGACATCGACCCGCAGAGCGGCGCGCGCCGCGGCGGCCTGAACAGTCGGCCCTCACACATCCGCGAGGTCGTCGATGCCATGCTGACCCGGCTGAACGTCGAGACGCTCGACCTGCTCTACCAGCACCGCGTCGACCCCGACGTGCCCATCGAGGACGTCGCCGGCACGGTGAAGACCCTGATCGAGGCAGGTAAGGTCCGGCGCTTCGGACTCTCGGAGGCCGCCCCGGAGACGATCCGCCGCGCGCATGCGGTGCAGCCGGTGACCGCGGTTCAGAGCGAGTACAGCCTCTGGACGCGCGACGTCGAGGACAACGGCGTGCTCGACACCTGTGAAGCGCTCGGCATCGGCTTCGTGCCGTGGAGTCCTCTCGGCGCGGGCTTCCTCACCGGCACGATCGACGCGACCTCGACCTTCGACGCCAGCGACTTCCGCGCGGCGGCGCCGCGCTTCACCGCCGACGCCCGCGCGGCCAATACCGCGATGGTGGACCTGGTGAAGCGCGTCGCGGCCGGCAAGGGCGCGACGCCGGCACAGGTTGCGCTGGGCTGGCTGCTGGCGCAGAAGCCATTCATCGTGCCGATTCCAGGCACCACCAAACTGCATCGTCTCGAAGAGAACATCGGTGCCGCGAACCTCGAGCTGACGGCGACAGAGCTGGACGACATGACCGAGGCCGCCTCGCGCATCAGCGTCCACGGGGCACGCCTCCCGGAAGCGGTGCTCACGTTGTCGTACCGATGAGCGCGTGCGCGTTCATCGGTCGAGCCCCTTGCTCTTCAGCCATGCGGACATCGCGTCGGCGACCTGCACGTTGTTGAGGTCGGAGAACGGGAAGTGCGTGTTGCCGCGGATCCCGATCTCGGGCAAGTGAACCACGGTCACATCGCCGCCTCGCGCGTTGACGGCATCTCGCCAGAGCCGCGCCATCTGAAGCCGGGCCCGCCAGCCGTCCTGTCCGCCGTTCGCGATGGGCGTCTCTGGAATGAAGTCCCCGTAGTAGATCACGATGGGGATCTTCGTCAGTGCCAGGAACTCGGCCTCCGGGATCGCCACCGCGGTCAGCGTGCCTCCTGAACTCGGGATGGGCGGAGGGACGGCGCCTTCCGGAAAGACGAAGTTGCTGCCCGGCTCGTACGAGACGATGGCCCGCACGTTCGGTCTCTTGATGGCGGTCCGCCAGCCCATGCCCCCGCTGTGGGAGTGCGTCACCAGGATGGCCGGTCCGATCTTCGTGAACAGGGTGGCGATGGCGTTGGCGTTCACCTCGATGTCGATGGGGCCGACGTTGGGCACCATCTGACGGAAGTACTGGTTCAGGGCTTCCGGATCCTTGGAGAACTGGACCCCGGGGAAGAAGTCGGGCCAGACGCCGAGCCTGAAGGTCGCAAACCATCCCTGCTCGTCGGGCGTGGCGGCGATGGTGCCATCCACGGTGCTGCGTGCCGCACGTCCCCGTCGCGGCTGGTCGACCACGTACACACCGAATCGGCGTCGCAGGAAGATGTTCTGGTAGCCCTCCCGCCCATCCGGCGTCGTCTCCCACGTCTTGGAGAACTGACCGATGCCGTGCCACATCACCAGTGGCAGACGACGGGCCTGCGTCGGTACCTGGTAGAAGACGTAGGCATGATCGCCATGCAGCGTCTGCCCCGCCGGCGAGGCCGGCTGCGCCGTGGCGTCGAACGTCCCCGGACTGGTAACGACCGTCCCTCCGGCGGCGAAGCTGCCCTGCTCCTGAATGACGAGCCCGCCGCTGCGCGGCGCGCAGCCGGCGGCGGCCGCCACCGTCAGCAGGACCATCGTCGTGCGCAACGCGCGTGATGCCTGGGTCCTCATCGGAACTCCTCGAGGTGCGGTGCTACCGGTCTGCCGTCTTCGACAGGATGGTGAGCGCCTGTCCGGCCTTGCCCCATCCGGCGTAGAACGCCAGGTGTGTCAACGCTTCGGCGATCTGGTCGCGCGTGAGACCGCGGTCGAGCGCGCGTCGGACATACGGCGCGAGTTGCTCGTGATCGCCCTGTGAGGCGAGCGCCGCGATCGTTACGAGGCTCCGGTCCCGCGGCGCGAGATCGGTGCGCTGCCAGAGATCACCGAGCACCACGTCGTTGGTCAGCTGCGCGAACTTGGGCGCGGCAGCCGCGACCGCGGCGTCGACGGCAGGCGCCCGTGCGGCATCGCGCGAGGCCGGTTGGGCTGAAGGCGCTGCGACCAGGCCGCTGACATCCACCTTGCGTGCGGCGTACACCTGCTCGTACACCGCCAGCGCCGAGACCGCGTTCGGCCATCCGCTGTAGATGGCCAGGTGCGCCAGCGTGCCGGACGTCTCTCGCGGCAGGAGTCCGTTCTCGAGGCCGCGCGTCAGGTGACCGGCCAGCTGCGCGGTGCGGCCCGTGGCGATGAGGGAGGCGATGGTGACCAGGCTGCGGTCTCGCGGCGACAGCGCCGTTCGCTGCCAGACATCGCCATAGAGCACATCGTCGGTGAGGCTCGCGAGCCCTGGGGCGAGCCGCTGCTGAAGCTCGCCTGACGGACGCCTGGCCGCAGGCGGCGGCTGACTCGCGGCCGGCGTGGCGACCTGCGGCGATGGCGTCGAGTGATACTGTTCCTCGCTCACCTGCTCCAGCCATTGCACGACCGAGCCGTCGCGCGGCTCCGTGATCGCCAGATGCGTCATGGCACTCCGGGGTGCGGCGCCGTGCCAGTGCTTCTGCCCTGGCGGAATCCGGACGACATCGCCGACGCGCACCTCCTGGACGGCCTCACCCCAGCGCTGCACATGGCCGGTCCCTGCCGTGATGACGAGCGTCTGCCCACCCGGATGCACGTGCCAGGCCGTACGCGCCCCCGGCTCGAACGCGACCAGACCGCCGCTCGCGTCCGTGCCGTGCAGCTGCTCGAACAGGCGGTCGATGCGTGCCACCCCGGTGAAGGTCTGGGCCGGGGCGGGGCTCGAGACGCGGCTCTCTGCCCGGGAGATCTCGAGTGGCTGCGCGGAGGCCGACCCGGCCAGCGCCAACGTCGCCGCCAACGCGGCCACACGGAACGGGCTCACGGCCCCGCAAGATGTGTGTGTCTCCATCGATGTTCCTTTGGGTGCCACGGTAGCAGCCGGGCTCTGTGCCGCCTTGCCTGATCCTGCACGTCGGCGTGTTTCCAAACGCTGGGGTGGGCCTGACATTGGAGGATCAGACAAGCGGACCGGGCGGGGCACGGTAGGATGGCAGCATCCCGGAGGTCATGGCGATGCCAGACGCTCAGCTTGCCGTCACGAAGTCTGTCCGTGTCGTACCGTCGACGGCCGCTGCCGCCGAGGCGCCAGAGCGCCCGGCCGACGAGCGCCTGGTCACCCCTGAGAGTGCGTCGGTGCGGAGGCTTGCCCAGGTCCTGGAGCGCTACGCCCCTCATGACGGACGGTTCGAGCTGCGTCGCCCCGGCGTGTTCGCGCTGCGCTGGTCGCGTCCGAGCCATGCGCCCGTCCATGTCACGCAGCGGCCCGCGCTGTGCCTGGTGGCCCAGGGCGGCAAGCTGATGATGCTGGGCAACGAGATGTTCGCCTACGACGCGGCGCGCATGCTGGTGTTCTCGGTCGACCTGCCCGTGACGGCGCAGGTCACCACGGCAAGTCCGAAAGCTCCGTACCTCGGTTTCAAGCTGGAGTTCGATCCGCGGCGGGTGGCGGAACTCGCCACGCGGGTGCCCCCCGATCGATCGCCGATTCCCGCGTCGACGCGCGGAATGTACGTCGGGCACACGTCAGAGGCGATGGTCGACGCCGTCACCCGCCTGCTCCTCGCGATGGGCCAGGAGTCGGACACCGACCTGTACGCGCCACTGATCATCGACGAGATCCTGATTCGGCTGCTGCGCAGTCCGGTCGGCGGCCGGGTGGCGCAGATCGGCAATGCCGAGTCGCGGCTGCACCGCATCGCCACCGCGATCAACTGGCTGCGTGAGCACTATGCGCAGCCGACGAGCGTCGACGAGCTCGCCCGCCTGGTCCACATGAGCGTGTCGTCGTTCCACCAGCACTTCAAGACCGTGACGTCGATGAGTCCCGTGCAGTATCAGAAGGTGATGCGCCTGCATGAGGCGCGCCGCCTGATGCTGTTTCACGACCGCGAGGCCGCCGATGCGGCTCGCATGGTCGGCTACCTGAGCGCGTCGCAGTTCAGCCGCGAGTACGCCCGCTTCTTCGGGCAGGCGCCCATGCGTGATGTGGCGCTCCTTCGTGCCGAGTCGGCGACGGTCGCGCCCCCGGTGCGCAAGCCCTCGTAGCTCGAAAGGCGAGCCTCGACGCACGGCTCGTTACTGGGCTTCTGATGAGTCCTGCCAGACCACTGCGGGAGCCGCCACTAATGAAGCAAGCGACGATCCTTTAATTAGCGAGCGAGCCAGGCAAACGCTTTTACCGACGGCGAGCGGTCATCCGTCTCCACAATGTCTCCACAACTCGGGACGATTTCGGGTGATCCGGGTCCACGTCTGTCGACTCGGGTCGCATCGCCAACTGGCTCACCATCAAGGGGTTAACGCCAGAACCCCCACACCGTCAATCAGTTGCGCGAAGTGGCCGGATCCGGTTCGATTCCTTCCCGGCTCACCACTCTTTCATCTGCACTCGCAGATGGCGCCAAGTAGTTGAAAAGCGGCGCAGTTACGGCGGTTCGATTGAATCGATTTCCGTCGTACGCGATCCCCTCCGGAAAGAACAGCGCCTGCAGCCGCTGCTTGTAGTCGAGCGACGCCTGCACCCACAGGTCTGACGCGCGCGGCAGAATGCGCTCTGCGAACTCCAGGATGCCCTGTACGTCGAGTTCGTCGGTGGCGTCGGCGTGGTGGTCGATCTGGGCCAGCGTCAGCTCCTCGCGCAGGCGGTCGCGCTGCCGCTCGTAGCTGGTGCGGTCGATCGACTGCGCGAACAGGAACGCATCGTCGAGCCGATCGAGTTTCTGCTGGATCGCTTTCACCCGCCGGTCCTGGTCGACCGTGCGGGTTTTCGCCTCGGCCCGTCGCTGCTCCCACACGAAGAGAATCCGGTCCTTGACCAGGCGCATGTAGCCGGCAGACGGCTGCAAGAGCGCGAGTTCGTCCGCGAACGCGCCTTCGAGCGCGGCCTTGGTGACGTTGACCGCCCGGCACTGACGCTGGCAGTGGTAGTAGGCGTAGTAGCCGTTCCTGCCCTTGGACCAGCTGCCGGTCAGCGGTCGCCCACAGGTGTCGCACCGCACGAAGCCGCGTAGCGGGAAGTCGGGGTGGCTGCGCTGGCGCGGGCCGGCCACGACCACCCGGCCATCGAGTACGGCTTGCGCGCGGTAGAACGTAGCCTCGTCTACAAGCGGCTCGAAGTCGCCGCGAGTAGACACGCCGCAGTCTGGGCTCTCGACCTTCCCGACGTAGATCGGGTTCCGCATCATCTGGCCGAAACTCTGGGGCGAAATCCGAAGCCCCTTCCTGCTACGAAGCCCTGCCTCCGTCGCGCGCGCGATCACTTCCTGCTTGGTGTAGCGCCCGGTCGCCAGTTCCTCGAACGCCCGTCGCACCAGCGGACCGCGCTCTGGGTCGTGAACCAGGCTCGTGCTCGACCACTTCGGTGCGTTCAGGTATCCGAGTGGCGCCGGGAACGTCCAGCGGCCAAGTTCGAGCGCCGCACGCATGCCGGCGCGCGTCCGTTCCGAGCGCACGTCGTTGTCGAACTGCGCGAACGCCGCCAGCACACCTTCCATCAGCTTGCCGGTGGACGTGTCGTCGATCGGCTCGGTCACCGATCGCAGCGAGATGCCGAGCGATTGCAGGTGTGCGCGGAGCGCAAAGTGATCGTACTTCTCGCGCGCGAAGCGCGTGAGGTTGTACACGACGAGGAAGTGGACCTTGCCCTTGTGGGTGCGGCAGAACTTCAGCAGCGCCTGGAGCTGGCTGCGGTCGGTAGTCTTGGCGCTCTCGCCTTCCTCGTGGAAGCGTTCGAGCACCTCGTAGCCCTGCCGGCGGCAATAGTCCTCGCAGGCGCGAAGCTGCGTCGGGAGACTCAGGTTCTCCGTCTGCTCCTTCGTACTGACGCGTACGTAGATGACCGCGCCGACCATGTCCGCCAGCTTAGCCCTGTCGCTGTGTGCCGGCAAGCGGTGTTGTCCCGGCATCGGCGTCAGTGAATGCCGCCGTCCGGCGCCGCCAGAACGAGCAGGATGCGCGCCATCGCGTCCGCGTGCCGCACGATCGCGCGCACGTCGTCGTCCGACAACGCGTCAGCCTCGTCGCCAAGCAGGTCACGGCATCGCTGGATTGAGATCGTTTCGGGCGCAGCGTCCACACATTCAGACACATCCATCGCGGTCCCCCAGATGCACGAGCGTTCGTGTTGAGTGGGTGGCGCGCTCCGGCGCGTCGATGTGGCGGTCGACGCGCCGTGGTTCAGGAGCGCGGATGCGGCGTTGCGCCGGCATCATCCGCGGGACGGTGAGTCCGCACGGCGACGGTCACTTGCTCGATGTGACCGTCTCTCACGCGTTCGGCGGTTCCCAGAACCACACGGTGGCTCTGGCGAACGCGTTCTCGCTGCTGCCCGTGTTCCTGAAGACACGGCGCAGCGCGAGGCTCTGGCTTCGGCTGTATCGTTCGAAGGTTGCGCTCGAACCGTGCCCTTTGAGCATCGGCCGACTGCGCGCTCCGGATGCCGTGGTGGCGAACCGGAGGAGTGCCTGAGGCACTGGCGAGAGGAAGTCAACTTACGCCTGTCGGTGCGTCACGTCAATCCCCTTCAGAGACTTCGTCAACTCGGCGACCATCGCGTAACGGCCACCCGTGCCGCGCGCAGGCGTCGTCAATGCCCTTGGCCCGGCCGCCGGCCGGGTCGACGCGAAGCGGAGAGCATTGACGACGGCGAGCACGGCGCCAGCATCAGTGGCGCGATGGTCGACAGACGCGATGACGTTCCCAGTCGCGACGCCATTGTGCGGCAACACCTGGGTCTCACGCTGGGCACTCAGGCGGCGCCATTCTCCTACACGATCCGCACGCACTTGAAGCGGCGCGGGACACCGGCACCCGATGGCGTGAACGACCCCCTCCCGACGCCCTGGGGTCAGCCGCTGGGCACAGTGGTGGGGTCGTTCACGCCATCGTCTCTGTTGCGACCACGGCAGCAGCAGGGATTCACGAGGCGGCAGACAGCGCCGCCTCGCCTCGATATCCGCGCCAACTCTCGCGACATCAAGCGTTTGCGTGGGCTTCAGGCTCATGACCGACCAAGGGGGAGAGACCACTCGGTGAGGGCTCCGAAACAGGGGGGCCAACCTGACGCGGTTTTCGCTTGGCTCCCCTCTTGGCCCAGGCGTCACGGTCCATCGTCCCCGACAGTTGCAGGTACTGGCGGTTCAGCAACTCCACTTCCACCGTCGAACAACCTCGCGCGCGGTCATCCGCCAGAGCCGACGAGTTCGCGTCCCAGAGCACCCGATCACCCTGTCGCCGCCACGCCCGATACAGGGCCTGCACCCTCGCGTTCCCCTGCCGCCGGAACTCGCGCCGAATGTAAGGATCGGCCGGGTCACCGACGTGCGCGCCTGTAGATTGGCATTCGGGAAAGTACGCCTCCAGCGCCTTCGTCACACTCGGATCCATCGGGGTCCAGAGCTCCTCCCGGACGGCCGCCTTGTAAAGGGACACAGCCTTCCGGAAGCGACGCGGGACGAGCAGCCGGAGCGTCCATGTGCGCACGAACCGCAGCAGCCCCGCGTGGCGAATCAGGAACTGGCGAAAGTCGATCGGGATGCTGCGGTTCACGAGATACGGGAAGACCAGATGGTCGGAGCGACCCTTCTCGACCCCGATCGGCAGCTTGTCCGGGAAGCACCGGATGACGCGCTGGCGTCCGATGCCGAACGCGATGTGCGGGTAGTCCTCGGGGCGCAGGTAGTTGTCGCGCATGAGCGCGAAGAGCCGCCGCTTGTCCGGCTCGGCGCTGAGCCACCAGCAGTGGCGGTCACCGAGCACCGCGTCCAGAATCATCACGCGCTCGACCATCCGGCCGACGGTCAGCAGCCGTCGATTCCGGTTGTCGGCCTGGCCAATGGCCTCGTAGAGCGGCCGGTGGTGAACGTGGTAGAGCCGCCCGCGGCGCACCGGTCCGGGCTCGATGGCACGAGCGAACCCGCGCAACACGAGCCGGCCGACGAAGTCGCGGCTGTTCTGGCCGCGCACGGTGCCGGTGAACGCGCAGTACTGCCGTTCCAGGAAGCAGCCGGCGTGGACCATGACGGCCACCAGGAACTGGCACTGCCGCTCGGTGAAGGCAAAGCTCGCGAGTGCCTTCACCCGCTCCTCAGTGACGCTGTCCAGGGTGCCATTGGCCGGATATTGGAGCGTCACAGGAACTCCTCCGCACCCCGCGGCCGAGGCACCGACCGGCCACCGCCACCACGGGACCCAACGACGTAGATCTGGAATCCGGCCTTGCTGTGGCCGGAGGCGTGTGCCCCGCGGTAGTGCGGTGTGAACAGCTCGACGTCCTGGTGCAGTTCGCGCCCGTCGACCTCGTATTCGATGCGGTAGTCCGGGAAGTGCACCTGCCCGTCGAAGTACGGCAGGTCGTGGTCGCGCGCCCACGCCCGAATCTCGTGCTCGTCCCGGTCGGGGCGGCCGTCGCTGTCGGCGCGTCCGCGATTGTGTTCCTGCAGGAACTCCTGGTACTCGCGCTTCAGGTCCTGCTCCAGCACCACGCGCCGCACCTCGAGCCCGCCGTGCTCGTCGCGGAGGCGCGCTTCCTCCTGCCGGTAGGTCGAGTACAGGTGCGAGTCGTGATTCAGTTCGCGTTCCCGGCTGACGCCCGCGTAGAACGCTTGTGACGGTTCGCCGTCCCGGTTGAGCGAGTGGGCATCGAGTAGGTCTCGACCCTCGCGCGTCAGCGTCAGGCCACGCTCGCCATCGCCGAGGTCTACAGTTTCGACGAGGCGCTCGCCGCGGAGGTGTTCCACGGTTTCGGGGTCGGTGTCGAGGTCGTGCTCCCGCACGACACGAAAGACGCCAACAGCGGCCAGGGTGCGGCTGTCCTCGCCGTTCAGGTCGTACCTGCGGTCGCGGTTCAGGACCAGCTCGCGCTCGTCGCCCCGCGGCAGGTCGAGGTCGCGCATCAGGGCATCGCGTGGGTCAAGGTCGTCCCGGTCACGGTCCTCGTACACTCGCGCACGGCCATCGCCGCCCTCACGGTCGCGCGCGTCATCTCGCGGATCGAACATGGCTGTCCTCCGACATGGCGTTGCGTTGGGTTGTTCGTGAAGGCACCCGGGCGGTTGACGCGCGGGGCGATTCAGGAAGGCGCTGAGCGTCGGGGGCGTTATGCCGCGCGGCGGTCAGGGCGTAGGGCCGTCTTCGACAGGGGGCGGTGCCGTAATGGCTATCCGGCCTCACTGTCCGGTGGGCGCGCGGTGGGCGGCGCCCGAGCAGACTTGCCTCGGCTACTTATAGCTCGCTCCGGCCGGTCTGGCAACCCAAGGTACGTGCGGGCGTGGCTGCAGTGCTAGGATCAGCGCGCTCGGCGGTGATCCCAGTTGCGAACCCGATACCTATTGCAGCCCTTTGGGCCGAACGGAGAACTCGTCACGCTCGGCCATGCGTTGACGACGGAGATTGGCTCCCCGGTCTACACCGAGCTGGAGATGGCCGTTGCCTTCGCTACCAGCAGTGGCACGAGCCGGATCTACGGCGCCCTGAGGGCGCTGAGCGCTCGGGGAGCCGCCGCTACGGCGCACGTGGGGCTTTCGAACGGGATTACGTCCGCACAAGCGGTCGAACAGCTGATCCAGGCCGGGGTGGAGGTCTTTGGCTTCGAGACGGGTGGTAGCGTCCTGTTTCACCCGAAGGCATACATTCTCCGAAGTCCGGGCCAAACCTGGATCTCGGTCGGCAGTTCGAACTTGACGGCGGACGGGCTGTATCGGAACTTCGAGGCAAACAGCATCAGCGTCTCGATCGGAGCACCGGACGACGTTGCCGCAATCGCAGAGCTGAGTCAGGTTCTTCTCAATCTTCGCGGCATGCAGGGACACTCCAGCCGCCTACAGTTGACCGATCTCCAGCGGCTGGTGACGACGGGAAGCCTGATCGACGAGACTGTCACGCCTGTACCGCAACGGATCAAGCTCAAGCCCGGTGTAGCGCGCCAAGGTGGCGCCAATCAACGCATTCAGGTGCCTGCTGCGCCGCCTCCGCATCCGGACTTGGGCACTGTGCGGCGCCCCAGGGCCGCGGCGGCTCCCCCGGCGGCGACCCCAGCGACCGCAAGTGCAATACAGTCGCGGTTCTTCGGGATGACGCTCTCCGACTTCGATGTTTCGCATAGACGCGGTGTTCCTGGAACGCCAGAGGTCAGCCTACCGGAGGAATGCGTCGCCTTCTTTCCTACGGTACAGATGCAGGGGCGCCGCTATCCGGACGCCTACTTCGACGTGCTCCTGAACGAAAGAACTGGCGGAGCACGTCCAGCCCACTACCGAATTTGGCAGCGTCCCCCCGGAACAGAGGCGGGCCACGCCGACTGGCGCATCAACGTCGGCCACGACACGATTGATCAGACCGGCGCGGGGGGCGACATACTTCTGGTTGAGCGCCTGCCCGACGGGTCAGATCCCGCCTATGAGGTGTGGATCGTGAGAGCCGGAGACCCTGAGCACGCACCACTGCTTGCGCGATGTAACCGAACGGTGCAGGCTCGTGGGCGAGCCGGAGTGAAACAGTTCGGCTTGTTCTAGCTACGCGCGCGATTGCGCGACTCTCAGTCGCCTTTCGCCCTGAGAACCACCAGCATCTCCTCCTTGATCGAGTTCTCCTGATGTACAGAGAAGCGCTGGTAGGCGTCCAGTGCGACGAGTTCATCGACATCCCAGCCCGCTTCGGCCGCGACGCTTGCAAGCAGGCGGGGCGTATCGATATTGATCTCTTCGCCGCTAAGCGTCGTCCGGTTGGGGCCTACAACCATGGCGAAAGCTCCGCCTGGCGCGACATGCGAGCGAACGTTTCTAAAGACGCGCCTCATGTCGTCGAAGTATCGAAGGAGCAGGGCCGGAACATTTCGCCTACGGAAGCCGTTGCCCTCACCCGCGGCTCGGTCACTAGTTGTCAGAAGCAGCTTGGCCACGTCCTTCGGAAACGTGCGCACCGCTTCGCGCAGACGACGCTCTTCCGTGTCGCGTTCTTTCGCAGTTATTTCACGGTTGCCGATGAGTCGCGCTTCAGCGTCACGCAGCTGAGAGGGTGGCAGTAGCCCAAGGAAAGCCAAGCTCAAGCGCTGCGTGTCGATGTAGGGCAAAGCTGTGGCGTAGGGCGGGCTGGTGACCACTACATCGAACGGGGCGGAAGCCTCGCCCCTGACCGTGGGAATCGAGACGCGCGAATCACCCAATACAGACCGCTGCCGACCGCGGACCTTGCCGAGGACAGTACGGGCTCGCGCAACCGACTCTAGCCGCTGCGGCAGCAGTTCCGCGAACATTCGAACCGCTGGATAGTTCGCCTTGGCGTCCGCTCTCCGACGGATCCGAAGGTCTCCGGGATCCTGGAGGGAGACGTCCCGCAGGATGTCGCTCAGAACTACGGAAGCGATTCGACGAGCTCCGGTGTTCTCAATCGACGAGATCTCGAACCATACGAGCCTGAGCTGAGCCAGCACGGACGCTGAGAACCATTTCTCCAAGTACTGTTCGTTTGGCAGCGCTATCGGGGCGGCCTTCGCGAGGTCTTTCAGCTCGGTCCGGCTGAACTCGTCCTTGCAGTCGTACCGACCGATCGCCTGCAAGAGACGGTCTGTGACACGCCGGGCGGTCGACTGCAGAGTGGTCACGGGCACTCTCAGGCAGTCCAGCTTCGCCGTTGAGATCAGAACGGCCAAGGGGTTAGCGTCAATCCCCAAGGCATCCCAACCCATGTGAGCCGACTCCACGAGAGAGGTCCCGCTGCCGCAGAACGGATCAAGGACCCGCGGCTTTTCTCCTTGGAGGCCTACTCCGAGCACATTGACGACGGACCTTACGATTTGGGGATTGAACTTGCCTTTGTATTCATGGAGCCCGTGCGCTGAGTAGCGCGTACTCTGACGCCGAAGCACCACGCCATCAGAAAGCTCTCGGAACAGATTGGCTGATGTCGCTGAGGCGCTGGCCTCCAGCTTGGCTTGGGTGGGCACCAGCCTTCCAGAGCCATTGAATCGCACCAGGTGAAAATAGGTCAGGCGACTAAGCAGTTCCTCATCCGGTGCAGCGTTTGAGATCCGGACCTGATCAGGAGCGACGACAGGCGTCGCCCCGAGCAGGCTTTCCAATTCACGGATTGCCAGTCTACGTTCGTAGGGCAACGAGCGGTACGAGGGCCAGTCAAGGACCAGATCATTCATCGCGAAAACACCGTGATGAATTCGGACGTGGCCCTCGAATTCGCCGGATTGAATGCTTTTCGTGTGCTCGGCACCCCGCGTTCCGTGACTGCCTCTAGCCGGAAACCTTCCTCCGAGGCTGCTCGTTTCAGCAGAGTCACGTTGTCGACGATCCGACCATGGATCCGTGAATCCCCCACGACGAAGCAGGCGTAACCAGTTGCCGCAAGCACTTGATGCAGCAGTCGAAACACGACCTTCATCTGCCGCTCAAAGTCCTCGGCAGTGTGCGCATTCTTCTTGAAGAAGTGCGGACGTGCTCCGATCTCCGCCTCTCGTACGGCAATGGGATCGAGTCCAAGCCAGTACATCCTGTACTTGTGGTAGAGCCAGTACTCGTACGCGTTCGGATATGGCGGCGACGTGATGACGAGGTCCACTGGCCCAATCGCGTCGGGCGAAACGGTCAGGATATCGCCGGTCAAGACCTTCGACGGTGCGTGTTCACCTCGAAACAACGTACCGAAGTGTGATCCCCGCGCTCGGTCGAGTTCAAGCGCCGCCCGCTCGAACAACTCAAACACCAATGCGCCGTCCACGTTCTTCTGAACGGCGGCGTATCGAGTGTCGCCATCCTGGTAAGAGACGCGGACGATGATGCTTGAGAGAGCAACGCGGAGGTCGTCCTTAACGGCCGGTTCTGCCACCCGTGCGATCGCAGCAACGATTCCTGCAAGGGCTGCCTGGACGTCCTTTGAAAACCAATGATCGACTCTGGGGATGTCCGGAACTGTGCCGCCCATCGCTTGCGCCTCAGCAATGACGGCTTTAGCGGCCGGGTGAACCGCAGGCCCAGCTCCCTTCGTCTTTGCACGCGCAATGAGCGTCGCGATGGGATTCAGGTCAACACCTACCGACGCGAGGCCGGCGGCCTGCGCTTCTACCAACGTCGTCCCGGACCCGCAGAAGGGGTCAAAGACCACTGCCTCTCGGCGAGGTGCAAGCAGACGCAGCAACTGGCGCGGTAACTGAGGAATGAACTTCGCCGGGTAGGGATGAATCGAGTGCACCCCCACCTGCGTCTTCGCGTCAGCGAAATGCCAATCGACGGAGGAAATCTTCTCGGCCACCGCAACTGGCGGCTCGGCAGAAACGACGCTAGTCATGCGGAACACCGGCTCGCTCGACGTCGCTGGAGAACTTGAGCTGAGGCTGGGTACTGCGCTCGATGTAGAGCCGAGCGGCTTCAAGAAACCATGCCTTGAGGGTGAGCCCCTCTCGGGCAAGGGAGGAGTACAGCTCGCGCTTGGTTTCGGGATCGACCTCGAGGACGATTCGACCACTGGCTCCTTGGGGCATTCGGCATCACCTATGTTATGTGCCTTATGTAACATGACATGATCCCTCCGTCAAGCCTACGGCAGAGCCTCCACCTGCACAGAGATGCACTGGAGGGCGGCAGGCACCGGGTGCTAGTCGGAGAGCCTGACTGAGGCGTGGTGGGACGAGAGGAGGATGCCCAGTCTCGCTCGGAAGAACCGAGCGCGCTTACGTGGAGCGGTGCTGCTGGAGAGCCTACGCCCGATCCATTCGGATTTCAATGGCGAAGGCGAAGGGCCGCCCGAATCCGCGCAGCCGGTTGCGACTGAAATAGTCGACGGATTTCTGTCAAACGTGCGGCTCGACAAGACCGCTGGAGATGTCGGATCCGTGGATGCGGTGGCGCTCGATGTCCAGCTCAAGCCGCTGTACGTAGTCCGTCCAGCTGCCGCAACAAGGCGTCCGCCTGATTCCAACTGGCGAAATTTAGGCTCACCACCACAACTCCCTTCGCTTCAATCATCTAGAGACGAACTCGACGGTCCTGTCGAACGGACGGCGGGGTCGAATCAGCCAGATGGCTACGCGGCGAAGCAGGCGGCGTGAGCAACCCGATTGCGTCCGGATTGCTTCGCGGCGTAGAGCGCCCGGTCCGCGGCCGCCACGAGCAACGCCCCGTCGGCGCTCCCAGGCGTCAGCGTGCTGGACCCGATGCTGACGGTGACCGCACGGTGCGGACACGTCGTGCCGGCCACGGCCTTGCGGATCCGCTCTGCGAGTATGCCCGCGCCTTCGCGCGAGGTCGCGGGCAGAATCACCGCGAACTCCTCGCCGCCGTAGCGCGCCAGAAAATCGCTGGGCCGCACACACCGAAGAGCCGTGGCGACGGTCTGAAGCGCGACATCGCCGGCTTGGTGCCCGAAGGTATCGTTGAAGGCCTTGAAGCCATCGACGTCCACCATCAGCAGCGACAAGGGCGTGTCGTCGCGGGTGGCACGGTAGAGCTCATCGCGAAGGCGCTCGTCGAAGGCAACGCGATTGCCCACGCCCGTGAGCGCGTCCGTGAGGCTGATGTCGTGGAGCCGCGCGTGGGCTGTTTCCAGTTTCTGCTGGTAGTCCTCGAGCTGCGAGAGATACACCTCGCGCTCGGCCGACAGGCGTCTGAGCTCTGCAGACCGGCGCCGTAGTTCGAGCTGCGCCACCACCTGGCGCGACAACGCTGTCAAGGTACGCATCTGTTCGGACGTCATCTGGCGGGGTGTGCGGTCTATCACACACAGCGTGCCGAGGGCGTGATGGTCGGGCGTGACGAGCGGGGCCCCGGCGTAGAACCGGATGTCAGGGTAGCCAGTGACGAGCGGATTGTCGGCGAAGCGTTCATCCTTCAAGGCATCCGGCACGATGAGCGGCTGATCGGCATCGAGCAGCGCGTGGGCGCAGAACGCGTAGTCGCGCGACGTTTCGCTCACCGGCAAGCCGACTCTCGACTTGAACCACTGCCGCTCGCCGTCCACCAGACTGATGAGCGCGATGGGCGTCTGGGCGATGTACGACGCAATCTGCGTGATGTCGTCGTAGGCCTGCTCGGCGTCGGTGTCGAGGACGTCGTAGCGGCGCAAGGCGTCGAGACGCGCCTGCTCCGCGGCTGGCACTGGGGCCTTCATGACCGAGGGAATCGGCAGGGTACAGACGAGCTTTAGCCGTCTTGGGGCACGGCGCCGAACGCGCGCTCAGTCCGGGAGCCCCGAGCGCGTCCGATCCACCGGGTGACCCGAGCGTGAAGTCCAGGGCTGGTCTCCAGAGTCGAACTCAGCCGACGCGTCTCTCGACCCCGACGGCGACGGCCGTACGAATGCTCAGGAGTACGCGGCGGGTACTCACCCGAACGCCACGCCAGCGCGCTACTTCGCCGAGGGCGCCGCCGGCGCGTGCTGGTCCCGTCGCCGCGACGAGCTGCGCGCTCGTGCTGAACGGGTGCCGCTGGAGCCAGGCATGCACACGCAGCGCCGATCCCGCGCGTTCACTCTCCGCGGCACTTCTGGCGCGATCTTCGTCGAAGAGCTGCACCATACGGGTCGCCGTCGTGAATGCCTGCATCGCCGTCTCCTCGACGCCGCGGAGGAAGAGACGAGCCATTCGCGCCAGGCCCCGCGTTCGCCGTCCTGCAGCAGGCGGCAGGACTCGGCGCGATGCGCCTTCAGGTAGAGGCTCTGTAACAGTAGCGGCGACGTGAGCCTCCGTGCACGCATAAGTACAGCGCGACCAGGAAGCGGCCCGTGCAGTGCAACCGTCTCCACAATGTCTTCGCCGCTGTAGACGAGGCCCTCCCCGAGAAGGCTGCTCCCCGGAGCGGCTGGTCCTCAGACCATCACGCAGAGGACGCCGAGCGCGATGAGCACCACGCCGCCCACCTGAAAGCCGATGTCTCCGCGCCGGGCCTGGGCCAGCGATCGCAGACCGAGCGTCGGTGCCAGCAGCGAGACGACGATCTTCAGCAGCAGCAGATGGCCGAACAGCGTGAGAACGACCGCGGGAAACGTCCAGACCCGGTGGAACACGACGATCAGCAGCGCCGGCCACAGCTCCAGCATGAACGTCCGCGTCACGAGGGCCGGGGCGCCCTCGGCGTGCAGGCGGCCGAAGTACTCGCGCCACATCGCCGGCTGCACGATGTGCGACAACCCCATCAGCACGAACGGGATGGCGAGAAGCGCACGGACGTACGGTGCCGTCAGCAGGGAATCGGGCATGGCTCTGCGCACCGTCCCTACTGGCCCGACCGCCCCTTCATGAACGCCTCGACCTCGGCGATGGTGCGGGGCACCGAGGCCGACAGGCTGATGAGACCGGTCTCGGTCAGCAGGAACGAATCCTCGACGCGGATGCCGATCAGCGCGTACTTCTGCACGGCCGGCAACACCGCGGCCTTGAAGGCGCGGTTCTCGGGCGTGTCCGCGAGCTCGTCGAGCGCCTGCGGTCGAATGTAGAGGCCGGGCTCGACGACGAAGGTCATGCCGGGCGCCAGCGGCCGCTGGTAGTCGCCCACGTCGTGCACGTCCATGCCGATCCAGTGGCAGATCCCGTGCGTGTACCACGTGCGGAACTGATCACCCGAGGCATCGGTGATCAAGCCCAGTTCGAGCAGTCCGGCCTTGACCACCGCCTCGGCGGCCCTCTCCACATCGACGGTCCGGTTGCCGACGCGTGCCGCACGCATGCCCGCCTCCTGGGCCTCGAGGACGAGTCGATAGATCGCCTTCTGCGGCTCGCTGAACGTGCCGCTCACCGGATAGCTCCGCGTGATGTCGATCGTGTAGCCGTCGTAACTGGCCGCCGCGTCGACCAGCAGCAACTCTCCGGCCTGCATCTGCCGGCTCGACGCACCGTAGTGCAGGATCGTCGCATTCGGGCCGCTGCCGACAATGGAGGGATACCCGGGGGTCATCGCTCCGCTCGCCAGATACACCTGTTCGATGGCAGCCTCCACCTCGTACTCGAAGCGCCCGGGCCCGGCGGCGCGCATCCCGGCCTTGTGCGCACTGCTCGAGATGCTGCCGCTCCTGGTCATGATCGTCTGCTCGTAAGGCGACTTCACCTGCCGCAGCGCGGCGATGAGCGGAAACGTGTCGACGAACGAGACGCCCAGAAACCGATCCCGCGCCCGGACGGCGAACTCGTACGGCGCGGTCAGCGGCGCCGACGGCGCCGGGCGAGGGCCGAACGGCAGCGCGAGCCGGGCACGTCCGCCAGCGACCGCCTCGAAGAGGGCGTCGAACTCGGGCGACCGTTCGTTACGCCGCGCACGATAGACCTGCCGGTTGAACAACGCGGTCACGAACGGTTCGAACTCGTCGACGAAGTAGACCGTGGCCACGCCGCTTCGAGCCGTCACTTCCTCCCTGGTGAGGATGTGGCCGTTGCGGTGCTCGCGCCGCGGGTCGGGCTGGCGCACGAACAGCACCTCGCGCATGGTTTTGGCGCCAGGGATGAGGACGAGGGTCGTGTCCTCCTGCGCGATGCCGGTGAGGTAGAGCAGGTGGCTGTCCTGGCGGAACTCGTAGTCCACATCCAGCGAGTACACCCTGGTGGGGGCGCTCCACACGATGGCCACGGTGTCCGGCCCGAGTTGTTCCAGCAGGCGGGCGCGCCGGGCGGCGAGGTCGTCCTGCAGCGGCCCCGCGCTGACCAGCGCCGCGCTCGCCAGCACCGCGCCGGTCACCAGTGTGGTCACTCGCGTCATCACCCAGGTCATGCAGATGGCTCCGTGTCGGGATCGGAAGACGGCTCGCGTCCTGCTCCGCGCGATGGTCGTGGCGAGCGGTCGGCGGATGCCGCGCACCATAGCACACCGCCGGTTGCGGGACAGGCCGAACGGCGCGGCACCACGACACGGCACGGCGAACGGTGAAAGAATGGGCCGTGACCAGAACGCTGCTGCTGCTCGGAACCCTCGCCCTCGCCTCCTGCAGTGCCGCGGAGAAACCGCGCATCGCCATCGCCGGACTCGCCATCGAGTCCAGCAACTTCTGGCAGGCGTACAACGT